>CBDVDO010000308.1:0-2623 GCA_965372765.1 uncultured Anaerolineales bacterium | reverse complement strand
TCCCGGTGTGGAGTTTGACCGTAGTTTCTCCGCCACCAATAAGGCAGGCAGGCCGCGGCAATGGTTTACCCTGATTTGCCATTTGGCAAAGAATCTCTGCTAATTCTGCTCCCATCCGGCTTGCTTCTCCATTCAGAGGACCGGGCAGGATACCGGCACTGAATCCCTCCTGTTCTGCAGCCAGGATGCCGGCTTGAATTGAGTCCAAATTTCGACCGACAATAGTGTTAAAAACTTTTTGAAAAAGAGGATCTTTGGGTTTGGGCGTTTCCGGATATTCTCCTGAGCGCCCTTTATTGATCCTCTCCACTACAGTCAGCGGGAGCAAATTTTCAAGATTATACTTCTGGATGACATTCAACCCGTCCTGAAAGGTAGAAGGATCAGGCGCTGTTGGACCTGAGGCGATCATGTCAATGTGATCACCCATGACATCTGAGAGGATCAGAGTGACTATTTTTGCAGGCGCCGCAATTTTTGCCAGCAAGCCGCCTTTTACCAGGGAGATGTGCTTCCTGATTGTGTTGATTTCTGTAATATCTGCTCCGCAGCCTAATAAGACTTGATTGGTTAAGATCAGGTCCTGCAGGGTTATTCCCGGACAAGGGGATGATAAAAGGGCTGATCCACCCCCTGATAAGAGGAGAACTACCAGGTCCCTGGAATTCAATTCAGATAATTGGGTCTGGATTGTCTCTGACGCAGTGATGCTGTTCTGGTTGGGTACTGGATGACCGCCATGGATAAGTTTTATAACCCTGGCATATTTATCAGGCAGTTGATCGGCTCCGGGTTTTGTCAGAATTATTCCGCGGGTCAGTTCTTTCCCCAGGAGATCCGCAGCAGCCATTGACATCGGGTAAGCAGCTTTACCTATCCCGATAAGGATAATCCGGTCAAATTCTTCGAGGTCCAGGGTTTCACCGCCTATCAGGAGGCGGTTACCCTTCCTGACCAGGGATTTTCTTACCACTTCTCCCGGTTCAACAGCAGCTAGGGAAGCGGAGAGGATTTTGGCAACCTTAATCCCAACGGAAAGTTTAGCTAAGGAGTGGGTTAAAAATGCTTCTGGGGGCTGGATCATAGCAGAGTGCTGGCCTGGATACATTGGGGAGAATTGTTTTTTGGCGAGTTAACAAAGGTGGATACGGGATATGCCTGCATGACAGCTGCCGGGTAAGGGGTTAAAAAGGACTGAAAATCTTCCGGCCGGCCTTCTTCTGGTTTCAGCCAATCAGCATAACTCTTAGGAGGCAGAATCACCGGCATCCGGTTATGGATAGGTTTTAGCAGGTCATTGGGTGTTGTAGTGAGGATGCAGGCAGATTTAAGGGGATCTCCTTCGGAAGAGTACCAGAGATCCCAGAGACCAGCAAAAGCAAATGGGGATTGGTCCTTGAGTGTGATGTAATAGGGGGTTTTACCTTTTCCTGATGAGGATTTGCTCCACTCAAAAAAACCATCAGTCAGGATCAAGCAGCGTCGACGCCGGAAACTGGATTTAAAGGAGGCTTTTTCAGCGACCGTTTCTGATCGGGCATTTATCAGGTTAAATTTGCCAAAATTATACTCTTTTGTCCAGGAGGGGATTAACCCCCAGTGGTAGAAATCAAGTTCATTTTTTCCATCATTTACTATCACAGGAATGGGCTGAGACGGGGCGATATTATAACTGGGTGGAATATCAACGGGGATGTGGAAATTTGGGAATGCAGCTTGCAGCTCATCGGGGGAGACTGTCAAGGTAAATCTGCCGCACATACTTGCCTCCAGAGGCGAAAATGAGGGAATGCTTTGTGCCTGTATTGTAGCTGATTATCCCAATAAAAATACCCCTTGACCTGAGGGGGGCAGGCCAAGGAGTAATGCGATTATCACATATCCGTATCTGACTGTCAAGACGATTGATTTGAAGATTTCCTGTGTGAATAATCTTCTAAGGAACCAATTCTGTAGAGTGGCTTGAAAATGTCTGAAGGGGTGTAAATCCTTCAAAATTATTGCCTCGGATAATTGTTTCTTAGACTGTCCCAATCAAAACAATGATGAAATGAGTACTTTCACTCTGGTCGGGGGTTACCAGGCAGCCATAACAAGAATGATCCGAAACAATTCAGGTGATTAACCCAGCGGGAGAAAGGACTTACTCCGGATTTGAATAATTTCCCCTTTTACCGCAAGCGCTGCTTTGTAATTAGAAGCCAGCGGTATTTTGCGGATATTCCACAAATTACCTGAAATTGAATTTCCATTATCGCGCAGTTTAAATTTTAGAAGACCATTAGATTTGTGGCAAATTGTAAAGCTATTTGGAGGTCGTTGAAATCCTTCGCCGGTTCCCTTAAGGTAAGCTTCTTTGGCAGTCCAAATAGCAAAAAAAAGATCCTGAAGCAGATTTTCATTTACAGAATTTAGTAAAATCTGTTCTTCGGGGCTGAAATAGTTTTTGATGATGGTGTTTATATTTGCGATTGGATACACACGCTGGAGATCAACACCAAGAGGAGAACCTGAAGCCAGACCGTATAAGAATAATCCCTCAGAATGAGAAAGGTTAAAGTGTATTTTTGATCCAGGTAAGTAGGGCTTTCCGTTTGAATAGGTTTTTATGGGAACACTCTCA
>CBDVDO010000307.1:0-2632 GCA_965372765.1 uncultured Anaerolineales bacterium | reverse complement strand
GCCTGTTCCGCTAATCTCACTATTTCACGTATGATCAGGGTTTCAATATTTGATTTCCATGTGCCGGGTAATCCGTAAACCATTTGCGATGTTGCGCCCTCATAGCCTCCTTCCCCGAGTATAGTAGCGGAAGGAATATAAGCCATTACATCGTTTGAATAGCCTAAGACAAATATATCCTGACCGAAAATTTGTTTGAGTACAATGGAATATTCTATTACAATTTCACCTCCTAAACTCATAACCAGTTGATCCCCAATTTGCCAAACCTGTAAAGGGTAGGGATACGATGTTATTAATGATTCACCACGTCCGGTTTTTTCAAGCATATTTGCAGCCCAGTGTTTTTGATAACCTGATGAGTTCTGCACTATCTGCAACAATTCATCTTCAGTTGGCGGGCTGTTTAACGGCAATTCAATTTCGGAATACGTTGTTGACAGTTGTGGTGAAAGTTCCCGCATATCCTCAGCCAATACTCTCTCAACGGCAGATGCCAGTTCTTGTCCATATTGACGGGCTAAAGCTATTGACCGGCGGGGTAGGGGATTCTGATCCCCACCTGCGCCTTGAAAAAACAGCGCCGTTACGCCCGGATGTGACTTTTCCAACTCTATCTGCGCATATCCCGGATAATCTCCTGACCATTTATAACTGTTCAGAACAGTTGGATGGCAGGCATATCCGAACGCAACAGCCTTTAAATCCCCGGCCTTATTCACCACTTTGATCACCGGAACTGCATGATCGTTCGGGCCTTTTAATTCAGTTTGCCGGATTAATATTGATTCATTGTTATTTCGCCTGTTCACCTGAAAGCGGGTTACCCCATTCTGTGCATAGATATGTACCGGTTCCATGGATTGGAATGCTTCGCCAACTATAGCCACAATCCGGCTTGCCAACTTATTGGAATAGTACCCGATTGTTTTCAGTTGATGCGGATCAAGGGGAAAGATATCAGTCAGGGCATCCTTCAAAACGGGGCCGGAATGTGTGTGGGAACTATTTAGTATTATCTGATCCCTTGATAATTCGAACTTTTCTTCTAACCGGTCGCGGATGTGGTCAGATATATTCTTTGGCAGCCCTAATAAGTCTGTAGTTATTAGTACTGCCCGTTTCCCCTCTGCATCTTCAATAGCCAAAGCCTTTGCCCACAGATCATGCAGTGTGCCTTCCGCCGGGCGGTTACGTACGGCATATCCAGCCAGCCACATAGAATGTTCCGGAGTAATCACTACCCTGGCAACCCCTGCCTTCCATCCTGCGGTACTTCCATTAATATCTTCAAATGCATCCGCAGAAAAGAAAGTCAGGATCAAAAAGAAAGAAAGAACTAAAATATTAATTGTCTTGTTCATTTTTTGAGTGATTCCCGGATTTTGCCGGCGTTTTTGTTAATTTTTTCAATCGCCATAGCAATATCATTCATATCCGATCTGGTTCCAAGCAACATACTTTGCGAAAACCACACTGCCTCTTCATTACATAAACGGTCATTCTCCGGGCATTGATTTCGTTCTAAATATCCATTGAAATCCAACATTTTCTTCGGGTACATTTTCTGAAAGTTTTTCGATTGAAACGCGTTATCCAGATATGGCATATTGTTTAAGGTTGCATATCCGCTTGAACAAGGAATCCCCTCTGCCCTGAGTGCTTTAAGAAATTTTTCTCTTAACAGACCCTGGAATTCCTCTTTATTGTACCGGAAGGGGAACAAATGGAAAGCTGCCCTGGTCACACCGGGGTAGAGTTCATACGGTTTAATTCCCGGGATATCCTTAATCTGCGACTTCAGGTATTCAGCATTTTCGCTCCGTGTGCCGGTCTGTTCCTCCAGTCGTTTTAATTGTGCCAGCCCAATAGCTGCCTGGTATTCGGTAATCCTTAGTTTGGTTCCTGCAATAACTGTCCCGGCACCAACCTCGCCAACGACTGTTCCGTAAGGGTTACCATAGTTGTGGTATGAGTAACATCTATCAATAAATTCATCGTCATCGCTAACAATTGCTCCACCCTCACCAATGGGCATATTTTTCGAATTCTGAAAGCTGAAACACCCTGCATGGCCGAAAGTCCCCGTTTTTTGATGGTTTATTTCTGCCAGCCAGGACTGGCAGGCATCCTCAACGATAATTAAATTATGTTTTGCTGCAATTTGCATAATTCGTGGCATATCGGCAGGCAAACCCAGAATATGTACCGGAATTATTGCCCTGGTTTGAGGTGTGATTTTTTCTTCAATTTTTTCAGGGTCAATTTGAAATGTTCCCGGATCAGTATCAACAAAGACAGGCATTGCCCCGGTTGCCAGAACGGAAACTATGGTGGCTATAAAAGTATAAGGGGGAACAATGACTTCATCCCCGCCTCCTATGCCAAGTTGCACAAGGGATGCAATAAGGGCATTTGTCCCGTTTACCACTGCAAGGCAGCGTTTAGCCCCAATTGTTTCAGCCCATTTCTTTTCGAATTCATCCACCACAGCTGCACGTGACCATATGCCGCTTCGAAGAACTTTAATAACCTGTTCTTCATCTGTTGCAGGATCCCATATTGGCCAACCCGGCCAGCCTTTGGTTCGGACAGGTTGTCCCCCAAGTATTGCGGGAGTCCCGGTATCCTG
>CBDVDO010000306.1:0-2636 GCA_965372765.1 uncultured Anaerolineales bacterium | reverse complement strand
CAAGCCGGCATCCTGGCTGCAGAACAGGAGGGATTCAGTGCCGGTATCCTGCCCGATCCTCTGAAAGGGGAAGCAAGCCGGATGGGAGCAGAATTGGCAGATATTCTTTACCAAATGGCAAATAAGGGCAAACCATTACCGCGGCCTGCCTGCCTTATTGGTGGCGGAGAAACTACGGTCACACTCCACACCGGGAAAGAGATTGGCAAAGGAGGTAGAAATCTCGAAACCGCACTAAGCGCAGTAAAAATACTGGATGGTCTGCCGAATGCCGCTTTTATTACTCTGGCAACTGATGGAGAAGATGGGGTAACCGACGCTGCCGGAGCAGTTGTTACCGGAGAGAGTTTCTTAAGAGGTAAAACCCTTCAGCTGCAGCCGGAAAACTATCTTCTGAATCACGATTCCTACTCATATTTCCAAAAATTAGATGATTTGCTGCTTCCCGGCGTAACCCGGACAAACGTAAATGACCTTTGTTTTCTATTCACATTCTGAGAGAGGCCAATGGAAAATAACAAACCCCTGGTGTTGATGACTCATGATCTTCCTGAAGACTGGGTGGGCGAATCGCTTGAGGATTATCAGGTGATCACAGGATTTAATGAAGAGCGGGGATTGGACAGCAAATTGATAAAACACCTTGATAAAGCTGAAGGTATTCTTTGTTTGTTGGACGATCCGATCCCGGCTGAACTCCTGGAAAGGGCGCCTAATCTGAAAGTTATCAGCAGCATGGCAGTCGGAGTCGATAACATTGATATAGCTGCTTGCACTCGTTTGGGCATAGCCGTGGGCCACACGCCCGGAGTACTTACAGAAGGAACTGCAGACTTAACTGTGGCTCTCCTGCTGGCAGTCTGCCGCCGGCTTCCAACCGCCAGCGAGGATGCCCGTCAGGGACGCTGGTCAAACTGGGACCCAACAGGGTGGCTGGGTATGGATCTGAAAAATTCAATTGTCGGAATTGTGGGTCTGGGAAAAATTGGCACTGCGGTTGGAGAACGGTTAGCAGCCTTTGGCGCCCAGATTATTTTTACCAATCGCAGCCCACAGCCTGAGAAAGAGAAAAAACTCAACGCGACTCAGGTCGACCTGGATGAGTTATTACGGACCAGTGATTTTATCTGCCTTCATGCACCACTGACTGAAGAAACAGCTAACCTGATCAATGAACAAGCTTTCCAAAAAATGAAATCATCTGCAATACTGATCAACGCTGCCCGGGGTGCAATTGTCGATACCGCGGCGCTTACCCGGGCGTTAAAAGAAGGCCAGATAAGGGCTGCTGGGCTGGATGTTACGGATCCAGAACCCCTGCCTCCCAATCACCCTCTCTACAAGATGGATAATTGCCTTATCACCCCCCACATTGGATCTGCGACATTCCAAATACGTCAGACAATGGCAAAAATCGCACTCGAAAATTTATCCGCTGGCATCAAAGGGATTCACTTGCCTTATTGTGCAAATCCTGAAGTTTACACTTGATCCGGTTCAATAGATTATCTCCACCCTCTTTTATTCTAGTCCTATCAGAAAAGGAAATTTTATCTTTCCGGGTCGAAGGGATCCCCGAGAAAACAATTCTCCATGTCCAGCTGGTGTACCCAACTAGACTAAATTTTTTGCTGAAATCAGCCATCAGACAGGTCTTCATGCCAATTAAATCAAACCCCTAGAATTTATAGCAAGATATGCTACACTATATAAACTTTTCTTATCAAAGAAAGAGGAGTCATTCTTGGTAGACATCACCGGTCAACGAATTCATGTCAATGTTCATATCGAGGGAACGACTAACTCTTCCTTCCTAGCAGAACTTGGGAATATCTACAGTACTGATCGTGTTCTAGTCTACAAGCTGCCCCAGAAAAGATTCATCCGCTTGAGTGATATGCCACTCAAACCTCCCCATTCTCTGCTAAAAATGGGGAAAGACTTGCTGGGAAATGCGCCGTTCTTTAGTAACAGTTCCTCTAGCGAAAATATCGATCCTTCGGACGAGAGTTTATGGTTTAAGCGCAGGGAGCTGCCCGCAGATACTGCTGCAATATTTGGATCTTTCACCCCCAGCCTTTTTAAAGGGGTTTATGAAAATCCGTTTTTCAGTATTATCCTAAAAGACCCATTAGAGCGAATGATCTCTCTTTATGAAGAATGGAATAAAACAAAGGGCAATGCGGTATGGCGGGCAAATATTCCTTTTGACAAAAATATGCCTTTTGTTAATTTTGCAATTGAGGAAGGGTTTACCAACTTCCAATCCAGATGCCTGGGAAGTAAACGACTGGGAGATTATGACCTGGTCGGCGTTGCTGAATGCCAAGAAGGATTCATCGCTCAGCTTAAAAACAAAGACTGGAAAGGATATGTAAATCAGAAACCTTCCGAAATCCAATTCGATCTCCCAAAGTATACGGACCTGGGCATCACATCAGGTTTTCTGAAACATTTCCAGGAAATAAACCATATGGATTATTCCATCCATGAGCAGGCGAAAGATTATATGGGTTTTTGTTAAAGAGGATTTGGTTCAGTTACCATAGGAAAAAACCGCTGATAATTGAACTGACCCCCTGAAACAGGACACGAAATAAAACACCTCTCGTATAATAAATACAGGAGGTGTTTTT
>CBDVDO010000305.1:0-2684 GCA_965372765.1 uncultured Anaerolineales bacterium | reverse complement strand
CATACCACACTTTAATATGTTATGCAACGCATATTTTCATGGGCGTCCCCCTGCCTTTGCCTTTACCAGCTTCATTTTTACCAATAAAGGCCGTTAAGTCAGATATAGGAATTATTGTTTCAGTTTTATAACCTCTGAAATTCTTTAATTTTACACTTTCCAGTTTCATTCTTTCTCCCTATTTTCCTTTACACATAACGGTGAAGTCACCTGCCGGAAAAGCCAAAAATAAACTTGGCAAATGCAATGTTTTACACAGAATTACGCTAATGTGAAAAACGGCATGGCTTTTCCGGTCTGGTGCACTGACAGGTTCGGTGACTCTCTTTGTACTTTCTATTTTGGTTGTCAATGAAAAAAGCGGGGCCATAATAGCCCTGCCTTTTGAATAGAGTGGATTATTGCTTACCCTTTCTTTCTTTTACCATTTTACGCAGTTTTCTACCTTGATCGTGTGGCACAGTGACTCTAACAGTGTTTGTTGAGCTGTTTCCAACTGCATCAAGGCACTCTACTGTGATCGTATATACCCGGTCACTTCCAGTCCCACATCGTTCCGCCCTGAGGTTAACAGCCTGGTCCCCTGTTATTTCCCAGTCCAGAACCTTATTACCATCACCTAAGCTATTTTCTGACTCGTTGCTGCTTACCGAGGTTATCCTGCAAATTGGCACTTCGTTGCAATTATCAGACACATTTACGTCAATGACTACTGGCACCATTTTATGATTAGGAGGCCAAAGGATATTTGGGCTTGCTGTCAGACTCTCTATCATTGGCGGTGTAGTATCTCGGACAATCACGGTTTGTTCTTGAATTGTGGTATTTCCGTTTTCGTCGTCATATGTCCAGGTCACAGTGTAGGTGCCCTGTTCGGTATAGCTTAACGGATCATTAGTCGTTCCCTTGATTATTCCAGAACAATCTGAAGCGGTTGGAATAAAGGATATCTCTGCCGAACATTGACCACCTACTGTAGGAAGTGGATCCTCATCGGGAATCGGAGGGATCGTGTCAGCTACAATCACGGTTTGTTCTTGAATTGTGGTATTTCCGTTTTCGTCGTCATATGTCCAGGTTATCGTGTATGTTCCCTCATCGGAGTAAGTGAGAGGATCCGTGGTTGTTCCATGGATCAAACCGACGATATTATCTGTCGCTGTGGGTTGGCTGGTGATTAACACGGAACAATCGCCGGTGATTGTCGGAAGTGGATCTACATCTGGAACTGGGTCTGTGTTGTCCAGAAAATCCCCGCCGCGAAAACTTTGCAGTGTCTCCCAGGTAGCAGCAGCAATTCTTGGTACCTTAGAATCAAGCCAATAAACCTGCTCTGCATTAGGAAAGAACCAAGGGAAGGGCCAGAGCCATTCGGGTAAATGACGGTGTGGCGATTCAAAGCACAATCTGCCGTGATAACTTGTCGTCCATGGAACAAGAATCCTAAGATTGTGGTCTCGCCCTACTAATGAGTAAGGGCCATCGTAGGTTCCCCACACCGGAGCGAAAGCATAAATGGGTATATAGCTGTAGTCCTGAGCCCACATATTTGAGACAAGCGTTGTAAATTCCGCCTTTGAGTCAACCCCACCGGTTCCTATCGCCGTGTCTATGTCTAAGGGTACGTTTCCCCACTCATCCGAGGTTAATAGCTGCTCCGCGATGACGCGTGACATATCTTTAACGTAGTGAAAATTCGGGTCCCTAGTACCTGGGTCAAATCCGTGAGGATGAAACTGAAAGAGTGTCAAGAAATGCCCGTCGATCTGATGATTACCGACCAGCGTTTCGTGGCTCCCTGGTACTCTTACCGTCAGCATCTTCGTGGTCGTGTTGCCATACTCTTTTGTCGGTATTACCGGCTCAAATTGATAGGTTCGTTCGTGTTCGGCATAAAGACCAACATACTGATTCACTTTACTGATGAGATGGAAATCGGTGTCAAATACTCCGATCGGATCGAAACCTCCGGGCACGGGATCATAGACCAGAATATTAATTTTATTAACACAATCCCAATCTTTTACTGAACGTGCCACCTGCATGGCTGAGATACATCCCCGGCTATAACCCACTAAATTCAAGGTGATGAATTCCCCTGGATGGTTAAGATAGACCTCATTCAAAGCCGTTTGTGCTTCCACTACGATGTTATTCCAAGTCCGGGTGCCCAAATTCGGGTCCACTGTTCCAAAAGCATTTCCAAGAAGACCAGCAAGAAATTCAAAGACGTTGCTATCCGGGCTGGTTCCGACCCCATTCACGATATACTTATGATGCGAAGCGGTGCAAGAGCCCGCCGGGTGCTGGGGCGTCCAGACACCGTATAACCATTGATAAGGGCCCTGCTGTATTTCAACTGACCCGTCTGCCAGGAACATTGTAGAAAGTAATTCGGGGTCTACTTTCCAACTCGTATTCTCCGCCAGATAGGCATCACTTTTTATTCCGGTCCCGCAGAAATAAATCGTGACCACCTGTTCTCCCCACGCGTTCGCTCCTGCCATGAGAAACAGAAACATAATAGCCAGCATTTTTGCCATTCTTCTCAATTTTGACTTCATCTTGCCCTCCAATTTTTGTTTAAAGCTGGAAATTAAAAAGGATATATCAAGTTGTGATTACTTGTCACCGAACATAGATTAGACGGCTTAATAGCCGTAGTTAATTACGGCTATTTGCCG
>CBDVDO010000304.1:0-2694 GCA_965372765.1 uncultured Anaerolineales bacterium | reverse complement strand
TGGACGGGCTGTTGTTGCAACCAGTAAAGCTGGAGATACTGTCACTATGGATGACCTGGGCGTTGCCGGCGCGGTTACTGTTCTCATGAAAGATGCCATCAAGCCAACCCTGATGCAAACCGTGGAAGGTACACCAGCACTTGTTCATGCCGGTCCTTTTGCCAATATTGCCCATGGCAACAGTTCCATTATCGCCGATAGAATTGCCCTGAAATTAGCGGACTATGTACTAACGGAATCTGGATTTGGCGCCGATATTGGGATGGAAAAATTCTTTGACATCAAATGCCGCTACTCAGGATTAATCCCTGATGCAGTTGTCCTGGTTGCCACGGTCCGTGCCTTAAAGATGCATGGCGGCGGACCCAAAGTTACCGCCGGCACTCCGCTGGATGCAGCATATACCACTGAAAACCTGGAGTTACTGGAAAAAGGAATGGCCAACCTTGAAGTGCATATTGAAAATGCACTCAAATTTGGAATACCTACTGTGGTTGCAGTCAACAGCTTTAAAGATGACACAGAAGCTGAAGTTGAATTGGTCAGGAAAGCAGCCATGAAGGCTGGCGCGGCCAATGCTGTGGTCACCCGCCACTGGATGGAGGGAGGACTAGGGGCTATAGACCTTGCCAAAGCTGTTGTGGAAGCCTGTGAACTGCCCAGCGATTTTAAATTCCTCTATCCGCTGAAGGGAACCTCCATCAAAGAGAAGATTGAGATCATCTGTAAAGAAATCTATGGCGCAGATGGCGTTACCTATGAGCCGCTAGCTCAGAAGAAAGTGGAACTCTACACCAAGCTGGGCTTTGATGAACTTCCCATGTGCATGGCTAAAACGCACCTGAGCATGACCCATGATCCGACATTAAAGGGACGGCCAACAGGATTCACGGTACCAATCCGGGATATCCGCGCCTCCGTAGGGGCAGGGTTCCTGTATCCGCTCTTGGGAGATATGAGTACGATGCCCGGCTTACCCACTCGACCCGCTTACTATGAGATTGATATTGATCTCGAGACGGGTGAAGTGCTTGGTTTATCATAATTCAATCGCACCATGGATTGAATAACAATAAATAGTATCGGATCGGGGGCAGTCCCTTCTTTAGATAGGAGCTGCTCCTGGTCCAGGTATCCTCAAAATTTGAGGAGTTTTTTATTGATTTATTAGTTTTGATTTGACCTTGAGGATGCGATGAAAAATCGCGGAGCAGAGAACAATCACTGGTGGAGTTTTCATCATGACTGGCAGGCAGAGGTGGGTGAAGTCATTGAAGAAATGCCCCTGACAATTTATGTTAATGGGGTTGAGTTAGCAACAATTATGGCAACGCCGCTTAACCAGGATTGGTTGGCGGTTGGTTTCTTAAAGAACGAGGGGATTCTCAATGACCTGGAGGAAATAGAAGACCTGCGGATTACATCCGAGGGCTGTTGCGTGGATATTTTTCTCAACCGGGATATTGAGTTGCCATCAAAAAAAATCGTCACCTCTGGATGTGGAGGTGGAATCACCTATAATGACCTCCAGATTGACATTGAACCTTTTCAAATAGAATCAAGCACTACTCCGGACAACATCCTGGGTGCGTTTAAAAAACTGCAGACCAAAGACAGTTTGTATGCCAGGGCTAGAGGGGTTCACGCAGCCGGCTTACTGGATCTGGAAGAAAACCAGCTGATAAAGGTCGCCGAGGATATCGGCCGTCATAATTCAATAGACAAGCTCCGGGGAGCCTGTTTGCTGGAAGGAATTCCAACCCAGGGGAGAGCACTGCTCACCACGGGTAGAATTTCATCGGAAATGCTCCGGAAAGGGGCTCTTATGGGATGTCCGGTGATTGCTTCTCGCACATCACCCACCTCGCTGGCAGTTGAAATGGCTCGCTCCTGGAAAATCACCTTAATTGGATATGCCCGTCATGGAAAACTGAGAGTATACTGTTATCCAGAACGTATGGGCTTCAAAGGAAATTCAGAATAACAAAATTTGATCATCTGAGAGATAAACAGGAATAGCTAATTCCTGAACACCACAGTTTCAAATGAGTATTTGAACCATTTTAAGAGGGAGTCATTCATGGAAAAAGCAAGCATTGATGTCGGATTACTGGAACCGATCCTCTTAGAATACCAGGATCAAAAAGGTGCAGTGATACCCATCTTGCAGCGCGCACAAGATATTTATGGTTATTTGCCGGAAGAAGCGATGATCGAAATCGCAAAAAAAAGCAATATCTCGATCAGTCAGCTGTATGGTATCGCTACTTTTTATGCTCAATTCAACCTTGAACCCCGCGGCCGTCATATTATCAGTATTTGTGATGGTACCGCCTGCCATGTGCGCGGTGCTCCAAAATTAGTCACTGCTGTGGAAGAGAAGCTTAATCTTGTAGCTGGAGGAAGTGACCCGGATTATAAATACACCCTGGAAATTGTCTATTGCTTGGGATCCTGTGGATTAGCACCAATCGCCCTGGTAAATGACCAGGTATATGGAAACACAACCCCGGATTCCCTGGTTGAAAAGGTCATAGATCTGGATTGAAGGTCAGGATAGGAGAATCCTTATGCCGGCGTTAACTAACATCGATGAACTGAAAAAATTACAAGATAAAGCCCGGGCAAAAAAGCCCGACCGGGAAGAAAATAAAACCACGATCATCCTCGGCATGGGAACTTGTGGAATTGCAG
>CBDVDO010000303.1:0-2695 GCA_965372765.1 uncultured Anaerolineales bacterium | reverse complement strand
AACCTAATTTTTCATAAAACGCTTGCAGATCAGAATTATTTGCCCGGATTTGTAAGTTCAATTTAGGGCAATCCTTTTGAGCCAATAAACCTTCTGCTTTCTTCATCAATGCCGTACCAATGCCATTTCGGCGATAAGCCGGATCAACGGCAAGGTAATAAATCCAGCCGCGGTGGCCATCATACCCCACCATTGCTGTTCCCACCAGGAGATTTTCTTTTACTGCAACCAGAAATAATCCGGGTTGGATTTTTAGCTTTCTTTGAATATCTCTGAGCGGGTCATTGTGGAGTGGTGTTTCAGGAAATACCTTTTTCCAGAGCTGGATGACCTCTAGTTCATCGTCCATCCGGTAAGGTCGGATATCAATCATAAAATTCGGACTTGGTGTCTATATGTCATTATTGAGATTTTTTATACCCGTATGACCACAACGATTATATCAAACTAAATGATAATAAATATTGTGATTGATTTTCCATTCAATCCAAGGCGAAAGAATTTTGATGGCTGTCCCAAATCCTACTCAAAACTCCTGATGATCTTATTAACTCTTTTACCCTGGGCGGCTGAAAGTTCATCCAATCTTTTGTTAAGCACAGCAAGATACTGAGTTTGATTATCCAGGTTGACTGCAACCAGAATGCTCTCAGCATACTGGGGCAGACTTTTCGGGCGGCAGTTGTTTAACTGGTCAATCAAATGCGGAAATACCTGGCTGTTGTACACCGGTTTGGCGGCCCCAGCTCTGGATATTATCTTTATCCCGTTATCCCGGGTGATGACAGAACCCTTTTCAATCACTGCGATAATGTCATCCAGCCGATTTATTATCTGATCCGGTCTCCTGTCCGCGATCAAGGCAATATTGATCATCGACGCCCAGATCAAGCGGTTGTCCTTTCCAAAAACCAATCGCAGGAATTCTTCCAGGTAGTCCTCAATTAGTTCCGGAGCCAGCAACCCAACTTGTTCCAATACAGCGAGGCAGTCGACTTGGATTTTTTTATCCTCGTTTCTAAGGTTATCTACCGCTTCTCTTATACCCTCCAGGTTAGCATTTTCTACCAACCGTTTGCCCAACTCCTTGTTTGGTTCTTCATCTTTCCTGCCCTGCGCACTGGCCAACTCAGTAAGTATGGACATATTATTATCTCCTTTTCAGTAAAGGGTTTTTCCAGGGGACCTTAGTCACCTGGGTAAAAAGCGAGTCCAAGACCTCCGGGACCGACATGTGTGCCTACCACCGGGCTTACGTCTGAAATATGTATGCTCAACGGGTTAAATCGGTTCCTGACCAGATCAACAAGCGAATTTCCCTCCTCAATACAATCAACATGGACAATTGCCGCCTCCGCCATTTTTCTGCCCCCTAATCGTTCATCAGCAATTTTCAGCATCTCATCCACGGCTTTTTTCTTGGTCCTGGATTGCGTAAGTGGTTCTATCAGTCCGTTCTCAAAATGAAGGATCGGTTTTATATTCAGTGCTGTACCCAGCAGCCGTTTCGCGCCGCCAATACGACCTCCTTTATGAAGATATTCCAACGTATCAACCACAAATAGAAGATTGACCATTTCGCGCATTTTTTCAGCAGCTGCTACAACCTGGTCCACAGGTCTGCCTTCAGCGGCAGCCCGGGCAGCCGCCATGGCAATAAACCCCTGTCCCATGGCACAAAAACAAGAATCAATAACATAAATAGAACAATCCGATATGAATTCTTTGGCAGCTAAAGCACTGTCAACGGTACCGCTGATCCTGGAGGAAGCGAGCACGCTAACAATGGCATCGCTGCCTTTAGCACATTCCTGGAAAAACACTTTAAACTCTTCTACCGATGGCTGGGTTGAGGAAGGAAGAGTGGTTGAGTTTTTTAAACGCTGATAGAACTCACAAGGTTGAATATCAACTCCGTCGCGGTAGCAATCATTGTCCCAAATCAGCCAGAGGGGAATCACACAAATCCCCAGCTGGGTTGTGATTTCAGCTGGCAAAGAAGCGGAACTATCTGTGACGACTGTTATCTTTTGAGGGCTCATAAATATCTCCTTAGCATCAAAGCCTGGTTGATTTTGAAATGCCGACGGAAGATTTGATTTACGAGGGTGAGAATAGTGGGGCGGGAATGCGTTTATGGTTATGATCCCTGCCAATATCCCCAATTTAATCTGGATTAATGTTTACAAGATCAGGAACGTGCTGCAGTAAATTCAAGAGGATTTTTTCCCGCATATAGGGATACCAGAGATCCTCGTCTTGCTGGATCCATTTCCATTCCAGGATTTCTTCGTTTTCTTGTGTCTCTGCATCGTCCACGAGAAATATATACCACAAACATAACTCGTTATATCCGCCGTAATAATCAACACCCAAGCGTTCACTCCATACTTCATCACTGCCTATCAAACTGATTCCCTCTTCTTTGAGCTCCCTCAGCAAGGCGTCTTCGGCACTTTCTCCATCATCAATAGCGCCTCCTGGTAATGCATAGCTCCCATCCGGACGGTGAAGAGCACCCAAAATTGCCCCATCATTCTTTCTAAGAATAATCGCCCGGGAAGAGACATGGGTAAATGGCAGGGTGATAGATTTATAATCACCTGCAATACCCTTTCCCTTGATCACAAAAACATCCTGATATTCTGCCTTCATTGAATTTTCCTTCCAATCTCAAAGGCTTTGCCAATCTGAT
>CBDVDO010000302.1:0-2702 GCA_965372765.1 uncultured Anaerolineales bacterium | reverse complement strand
AGATTTGTGGTATCGCTTCGCTCTGTCTTTTCTATTTAAATCGATCGTTCGACCCCGTCATTGATCCTGTCGTTAGATCCTGAGGTTCTCGAAGGGAGGCTCCCGACGGGTAGAATACCTCAATCTTAGGCACTTTAGCGCATTTTAGGCTTTTCTTTGGATAACTTGATTTTAGTAACTGTCCGTCCTTTTCAAAGCAACACCCGCTTTGCGATCGGCCATAAAGCGCATCCCGTAGTCGCGGATATTTTCCGGGGAATCCTCGATTTTTTCTTTGCGCACAAGGGTGAGTGAATCGGTCGGGCACTTGTGCACGCACACGCCGCAACCCAGACACAGGGACGTATCCAGAACAGGGGTCTTGTTGTAAATGATATCAGTTTGTTATAACCTTTGAACCCAGAACCCTGAACCTTGAACCCAATCTATTTATTGCATATCCCGCAGCAGCCGTTTTAGCAGCACTTTTTCCTCAAAGGAAAAAGGTTTTAACAAATCTTCATTGGTTAGGTCCCGGGCTTCGGATAATTTTGGCTTTAACTCCTTGCTCCTTGGCGTTAGAAAATTTCGCAAAACCCGCTTGTCCTCGGCATCGGATTCTTTTGAAATCCAGCCACCCACAGCCAGGCGGTCTAATACACCCGATAGAGTGGCTCCGTCTAAAACCAGTTTCTTGCCGATATCACTGGCTGAGAGCCCGTCTTCTCCCCACAGCACCTCCAGGATTAGGTGCTGGATGGGTGTCAGGCCGTATGACTGGATCCGCCGTTTAAAATCGCCGTGGGCTTTCTGATATGCCTTGGCCAGCAGGAATATGATGCAGTCATCGTATGTTTTCATTTTAATACCTTTCGTATACAAACTAATTTAGCGTGGGCCTGCCTGTCAAGAGAGAAATGGCGTTTAATCAACAAGCCACACTTCCTTGTATCAGTTTTAAATGAGCGTCAGCAGCTGCTAAATGCTTTTATGACCGGATTACCAATCAATCGGTCATTTTAATGATGGTGCGACCGATATGTTTTCCTTGCAACATCAATTCAATTCTATTCTCTAGCTCGTCAAAAGGCGCCTCGGTCGTCAAGGTATTTAACCAATCGATTTTCCACTCAGAGGCTATTTTCTGCCAGATTTTTTTTCTGAGTGGCATCGGACAATTCTGAGAGTCGATTCCAATTAACCTGACACCCCGCAGTATGAACGGAAAGACGTTCAAAGGCAAATCCGGCGAGGCCACATTGCCACAACACGTGACCGTAGCACCATAATTCGTTGATTTTATAGTCGTTGCTAAAATGTCACCACCAACCGTATCGATGCCGGCAGCCCAAATACTTTTCAACAGGGGACGTTTGCTCGTATCGCTGGCTTCATCAATACTGATGATCCCCCGGGCACCTATCTCCTTTAAAAATTCAGTTTCATCTTCCACCCCATTAACCGCAGTTACGGAATAGCCCAGCTTTGATAAAATGGATACTGCGATGCTTCCGACTCCTCCGGTCGTCCCGGAAACCAATACATCGCCTTTATCAGGCGTAACACCGTTTTCAATCACGTGCCAAACTGACAGCGCAGCTGTAAAGCCTGCCGTACCGTAAATCATGGCCTCTTTGGCCGTGAGACCTTCCGGTTGAGGCACAACCCATTCGGAAGGAACCCGGATGTATTGTCCAAAACCTCCGTCCGTGTTCATTCCCAGATCGTAAGAAGTAACGATTACCTTGTCACCGGGTTTGAAGTTTTCACTCGAGCTATCGGCAATTATTCCCGCAGCATCGATTCCGGGTGTGTGTGGAAATTTTCGGGTAACGCCTTTGTTACCGGTGGCAGAAAGAACGTCTTTGTAATTCAGTGAAGAATAGCGTACCTGTACAACCACATCGCCTTCGGGCAGATCATCGATCCTTTTGTGCTCAACAGATCGAATAAATTGATTATCCTCGGTTTCTGTAACAACAAAGGCCTTGAATTCATCTGGTAGTGTCATTTTTTAGCTCCTGTCTGAATATGTTTTTCATAATTAGCGGTTCCGGTTGCGCCATATTGGTTTTCATTCATACCAACGATATCACCACACCTGATAAGAAATTCACAGTGACTGACGATCTCATTGGCGGCCATCATACTGCCGAACCCCTCCAGCAGGCTTTCCTCAAAATGCTCTTGAGCGATTTCTTCGGCTGTTTTAGGACCGGTTCGCAGGATTTCAATAATGGCTGCACATCTTTGTATATGGTGTTCCAATAGTTCGTTTACCCGGTCTGCGAGTTGAAGGCCGTTCCATTGACCTTTATAGTAGAAGCGATGGGCTGGCAGCACGAGCAGTCCAGGATGCTTTCCGGCGATTTCACCTAATTTTTTTAATGATTTGATGTATCGATCCAGGCCAAAAATCTCATTAGGTTTCGTGTAATGAGGTTTGATAACTTCAGCGACTTCGTAGAATAATTCTTCGCGGGTGGGCCAGGGGGTAATGTCGGGAAGTACGATATCGCCCACGATGATCGCTTCGTTGCCCAACCGGACGGCGATACAATCCGGGCTATGGCCCGGAAGGTGATGGGTATGCACGTCCGCTGCCAATTCATTTTCGCCATCGGCGATTGATTCAATTTCCAATTCCTGCAATACCTTGTGATATTCAAGGCAATTTTTCGAGTAAAATGATTCGGGCATCGGACAATGCCAGCACTTGGCGG
>CBDVDO010000301.1:0-2707 GCA_965372765.1 uncultured Anaerolineales bacterium | reverse complement strand
TGATGATTTTACAGTAACACATGCGCGGGAACTCATCGCTGACCTGGACGACCTTCCACTGCCAGCCTGGGAGCTTCACGATCTATCTCGATATAGATCACCGCACATTGCAAGCAGAAAGAATCCAGTCGGGTACATGGAAACGAACAGGGGCTGTAATCATCACTGCACTTTCTGCAGCCAGAGAATATTCGGACATAACATAAGATCAAAGTCCTCCATGAGGGTCGTCGATGAAATGTTCAGAATGCTGGAGCTGGGCTTCAATGATATTCACATTAAAGACGACAATTTCACTGCCGATATTCAGCGGGCCAAGGACACCTGCAGATTGCTGATAGAGGAAAAATTTCCCGCTCCCTGGGCTCTTCCCACTGGAGTTAATGTTGCGGATGTTGACAGTGAGTTCTGCAGGCTGGCCAGGGAAGCAGGCTGCTATCAGATTTCTTTCGGTATCGAGAGCGGTGTCCCCGAGATACTCAGCGGTGTTAATAAGAAGCAGTCCCTTGAAAAGATCAGGGAAGCGGTTTCCATGGCTCACGACGCAGGGCTTGAAACGGTAGGATTTTTCATGATGGGGCTGCCCGGGGACACCAAGGAGACCATGAAACGGAGTATCCGTTTTGCTCAAAGCCTTCCCCTTACATACGCAAAGGCATCCATGACACTGCCATTCCCCTCTTCCGCGCTTTACAGGCAGATTAAGATGGAGGGAAGAATCCTCTCGGAAGACTGGCGCATGTACAATTTCCACTCCACATCGGAGGTATGGAGGCACGAGAATCTGGACTGGAAAACCATCCAGCACTACTACTCGCTATTCCACAGAAAATTTTACTTCAGACCTTCATACATCTGGAAAAGACTCTGGCGGGACATTAGAATGGGGCAGCTCTGGGATGACATTAAAGCCGTCCTGGCGAACGACTGGTCAGGCTGATTAAATAGGGACGGAGGCTTTTTATTTGAAAAAAGCTAATAATGTGTATTTATTGAAAAGGATTTGTATGTTTTATTTGTCATTTGAATTTAAAAAGCCTCCGTCCCTATTATTTGCATTACTTATTTTCATTGCGTCGTGTGGAAGTTCACCTGATGAACTCACACAGAATGCAGGCTGGGTGACCGATATCCAGTGGCTTGCCGATTCGCTTCCGGAACTGCATTACAACCTTTTCATGTACGAACCTGAAGACAGCCTGCACAACCGTCTTTGCAGGCTCGAACAGAATCTTGATAACCTCAGCGATATGGAAACGGTTATGGAGCTTACCAGCATACTAGCCTCTATGCGTTGCAGCCATACTGGTATTGCTTTCTGGAACTACGGTGATTGGAGAGCCTATCCCATTTCTGTAATGTGGCTGGATGAAGGGTTATATGTAACTGCTATTGATGCTGAATACTCAAATCTTATTGGCTCAAGGCTCATTGAATACGGGGGGTACCCTGCAATTGAAGCCGCTGCTGCAATGACCAAAATGTTCCCTGCCACCAACGATGTTTTTCGTAGAACAAGGTCAGAGAATTCCATGATGATGGCGTATCCAATGGAGGCTCTCGGTTTCGGAGATGCTGATTCACCGGTCTCTTTCTCGTTCCTTGAAGCAATCGGGGATACAGTCAGCATTCAGTTAAGTGCCGTTGATCTGTCTACTGCCAATATGGAGAGTTTTCACGATTGCGAATCGGTTACTCTGCCCCTGTGGCTCGATTCGGACGATTTCTACTGGTACCGCCATCTTCGGGAAAGAAAAATACTCTACTGCGCTTACAATTCATGCACTTTGATGAGTGATTATCATATAAATGATTATGTGGAAGATCTAAGGGAGCTCATTGATTCGGAACATGTCGATGCAGTCGTAGTGGATCTCAGAAGAAATTCAGGTGGCAATTCACTCGTGGCTGCACCTCTGATAAGCTGGCTTGGAGACCTTTATGAGAAAAGCGGTATCCGCCTGTACTTGATAATAGGCAGGTGGACCTACTCATCCGGTATACTCAACGCCATTGAGATAAGCGAAATTCCAGGAGTAATGGTTTATGGGGAAAATACCGGTGGGGCCCCCAATCACCTTGGTGAAGTCAGAACCACTCAACTTCCATGGTCTGGACTGTCCATAAGCTACCCAACGAAGTATTTCCAGTTCGTTACAGGCTCAGGAACCACTATGAGGCCGGATGCGCGAATCCCACTTGATTCCGGAATGCTGTTCGATGGTGAAAACCGGATACTGGATGCAATTTACGAATTATTAGCTTCTTATGAATAAAAAGCCTCCGTCCCTATTTAATGTCAGCTTTAATACACGATTCAGCGAGGTATCCATAGTAAGCTTCAATACTCGAAAAGATTCCATTGTAAGGAGGATCTTCCTGAGCAGCGAAAATGAATCTGCATCGATCTATGCCGCTGCTGTATTTCCAGGAATTTCATCCGGTACAAACCATCAATTGAAACATCTGAGTGATGAGATCAATGTTATGCTTGCCGGAGGAATACCTGATTTTGATATCCGTATCCTTGATTTCACCGCATGCTCCGATTTCCAGCTAGCAGTACTCTTGGAGGAGAGGAAGATCCCAAGGGGAGAGGTCCGCAGTTACGGCTGGCTTGCCCGCGGGATAGGAAAACCGGGCGCGGCGAGGGCTGTCGGCAACGCATTGGCAACCAACCCATTCCCTCTGATTATCCCATGCCATC
>CBDVDO010000300.1:0-2711 GCA_965372765.1 uncultured Anaerolineales bacterium | reverse complement strand
GCTGTACTCGGAACTACGGGTATCGTAGTGATAAATGGAGTTATCTCCTTGTTCAGGGTGGACCCTGTGTCTACCCTGTGGGGATTGAGAGGGGAAATCTGGTTTTCCATAGTGCTGCTGGCCTGTATTGCGGGAATTATTTTGAACCAGAGG
Organism: uncultured Anaerolineales bacterium; assembly: GCA_965372765.1. GTDB lineage: Bacteria > Chloroflexota > Anaerolineae > Anaerolineales > UBA11858 > B10-G9. Next base: position 2,558 of record CBDVDO010000300.1, on the reverse strand, counting down.
AATTCAACAAACAATGAAAAAACTGAACCTTAATGCCGCTCAGGCTATTGATTCTCTAACCGATTTCATCAAATCTACTGTGAATAACGCCGGCTTTTCCAAGGTGGTTCTGGGAGTCTCTGGAGGGGTGGATTCTTCTCTGAGTGCGTTCCTCTCCGTCCGGGCTCTGGGAGAAAAAAACGTATTAGCGTTGTGGATGCCGTATAAAACTTCCTCACCAGAATCTCTTGAACACGCTAAACTGGTCATTGAGCAGCTAAGAGTGACGTCATTGACGATTGATATTTCTGAAGCGGTAGATGCAGTCCTGGCAAATTTTCCAGATGCAAGTCTTGTACGGCGAGGGAATGTGATGGCCAGGATCCGGATGATAAATGTTTATGATCAGTCGGCAGCCTTCCCGGGATTAGTAGTGGGCACAGGCAATAAAACCGAGTCCCTGCTGGGCTACAGCACATTGCATGGAGATGGAGCATTTGATTTTAACCCGCTGGCCGATCTTTATAAAGCACAGGTGCGGCAGTTGGCAGCTGAAATTGGTGTTCCCCGGTCGATCATTGAAAAAGCTCCCTCGGCAGATTTATGGGTGGGACAGACAGACGAAGAAGAACTCGGCTTCACCTATGACGAGATGGACCGACTGTTGTATTCGCTTGTAGAAGAGGGACTTAGCTCAAGAGATTGCGTGAAGGCAGGATTTTCAGAGGATTTTGTCCAGAATATCGTCAGCCGCGTTAAAAAATATCGCTTTAAGAGCACCCTGCCCTTGGCGGGATCGGTTGGTCAATTCCCACTCGCTGATCTAGAGCGACTTCCAGCGTTTGCCCGATCGAAATTAAGCTTGGATTAAACCATCCATCCTGTAAAGATAGCCTTCTGGAAAACAAGAATAGGTTTAGCAGTTTGATTGGAGGAGAAGTCATGACAAAAGAAACTTTACCAGCAAGGAATGAAATACCCCGGGAAGAGACCTGGAATCTGGAAAGCATTTTTCCGAGTGTAGAAGCCTGGGAGAAAGCCTATAAAATTGTGGAAAATCGGCTCCCTGAGCTGGATGCGTATAAAGGGAAATTGGACCAGAACCCCAAAACACTGCTTGATTGCCTGGTACTTAGAGAGGAGATTCTCCGGGGGGCTGAGAAAGTCTATGTTTACAGCGGTTTGGAGAGCACTGTAGACGCCTTGGATCAAGATGCTCTGGCCCGTTCAGGGCAGGGACAAGGCTTGGGGACCAGGGCGGTTGCCGCGGTTTCCTTTATTGAACCAGAGATAATGGCTCTGGGAATGGATCGGCTTAAGAAATGGATGAATGAACTGTCTGAGCTGGAGATTTACAACCATTACTTTGCTGACCTGGAGCGGCAGAAAGCGCATTTGCGGTCTGCGGAAGTGGAAGAGGTACTGGCGATGTCAGCTGACCCCCTTGTGCTCTTTCCCAACGCCTATGGAAGCTTGACAAACGCTGACTTAAAATTCACCCCGGCGAAGGGGGAAGATGGTTCCGAAAGAGAAGTTGGACAAACCAGCATAGATGATTTAATCACTGACCCTGACCGGGAGATCCGCCGCACAGCCTGGGAACATTATGCGGATGCATATTTACAGAATCAGAATACCATCGCTGCCATCCAGACCGGAGGTTTCAAACGAGATGTATTTATAGCTAAAACCCGCCTGTATGGTTCTTCCCTGGAAGCGTCCATGTATCCCGGTAACATCCCGCTGGAAGTCTTCCATAACCTGATCAAGGTATATAAAGAAAACTTGCCTACCTGGCATCGCTATTGGCGGCTCCGGAAAGAAATATTGGGTTATGACGATCTGCATGTTTATGATATCGAAGCGCCTTTGACTTCTACAAAACCTCATATCCCTTATCATCAGGCAGTTGATTGGATCTGCGAAGGTATGGCTCCCCTGGGGGAAGAGTTCGTCAAAACCCTCCGGAAGGGCTGCCTGGAAAGCCGTTGGGTGGATCGAGCATGCAACAAAGGCAAAACGCAGGGAGCTTTTTCTTGGGGAGTGTATGATACCCAACCTTTCATCATGATGAGTTATGCTGACGATGTGTTCAGCCTCAGCACACTGGCTCATGAGCTTGGACATTCAATGCATTCCTACTATACCCGGGAAAACCAACCCCATATCTACGGGGAGTATTCTCTCTTCGTTGCCGAAGTGGCTTCCAACTTTAATCAAGCGATGGTCCGGGACTATTTATTCCGCACCCAGGAGGATCCCAATATTCAACTGGCGCTGATTGAAGAGACAATGTCTAACTATCACCGTTACTTCTTTATCATGCCAACCCTGGCCCGCTTTGAGCTCGAAATGCACGAACGTGTGGAACGAGGAGAACCGGTCAATGCTCGGTTAATGATTGACTTGACCGCTGACCTCTTTAAGGAAGGCTACGGGGAGGAAGTGGTCTTTGACCGGGATCGGATCGGCATCACCTGGGCCCAGTTCGGACATATGTACATGAATTATTATGTCTACCAGTACGCCACGGGGATTTCCGGAGCCAACGCGCTGGTCAATAAAGTGCTCAAAGAAGG
>CBDVDO010000299.1:0-2715 GCA_965372765.1 uncultured Anaerolineales bacterium | reverse complement strand
ATCGGCCATGTTTCCGCTACATATTTGGTTACCGGATGCCATGGAAGGCCCTACGCCTGTTAGCGCCCTAATTCATGCCGCGACAATGGTTTCTGCAGGTGTATTTCTGGTCGCCAGGATTTTCCCCCTGCTGAATGTGGTTGTAGAGCTGGATCACACCAATCCGGCTATGGGATTAATCGCGTTTATAGGGGCTTTTACAGCCATCTTTTCTTCCTTGATTGCCGTCGCACAAAAAGATATTAAGGGTGTGCTGGCATTTTCAACCATCAGCCAACTGGGATATATGATTGCCGCGCTGGGCGTTGGAGCTTATGTGGCAGCTACATTTCACCTGGTCACCCATGCATTCTTTAAAGCGCTGCTCTTTATGGGGTCAGGCTCTGTAATTATAGGCTGTCACCACGAACAGGACATGATGGAAATGGGCGGCCTAAAAGATAAAATGCCGCGGACATTCTGGACATTTCTTGCCGGAGGTTTGGCTTTGTCAGGATTTCCGCTTATTACTGCTGGATTCTGGAGCAAAGATGAAATCCTGGCCCATGCCTGGCATGGATTTATGCACGAAGGAATAGTGTCCTGGCCTTTCTTTGTTTGGCTGCTGCTTACAATTGCAGCTTTTATCACCGCTTTTTATACCGCGCGTCAAATTTCATTGACTTTCCTTGGAAAACCTCGGAGTCATCACGCTGAGCATGCCCATGAAACTCCCAATACCATGACCATCCCTTTGATCTTGCTGGCATTTTTTGCCTTGACTTTGGGATTTGTCGGTATTCCGGAGGAAATTGTCGGGCAGGGTAATAACTGGCTGCACAATTTTATTGGGCATGAATATGCAGCAACTCCACTCAGCCTGCCAGTCATGCTGCTTTCCGGGTCTTTGGCGATAGGCGGTTTGAGTATTGGCTGGTTGGTCTACGGCCGGAAACCGCTGCTCCAGGGTGAGATGGATCCGCTGGAACTGGGGATGAAAAAAATCCGCCTGGGCTGGTTGTATGAAGCCATGCGAAATAAATTTTACTTTGATGAAATCTACCAGGTAATCTTTATTCAGGGATCAATAAAACTGGCTGAATTTTTCTACAACTTTGATCATAAATGGGTCGTTGACCCTTTTATCTACCTGGTTGCCCGGGTCAGCCGGTGTATATCCGTTTTGTTCAACCAGTTCGATGAAAAAGTAGTTGACGGTCTGGTGAATTTGACAGGACTATCCGGGATCACGCTCGCAGATCTGAGCGGGGTTACAGATAATAAAGTGGTTGATGGGCTGGTCAACGGCATAGCTGATATGACTGGCTGGGTTGGAGAAAAAGTCCTGAGTCCAATCCAAACTGGAAAGGTCCAGAACTACTTGTTGATTGCGTTAATATCCATGCTTGCTATTATTGGCATTTACCTGGTCTCTTAGGCCAAATTGAGTTACGAGGAGAATAATGATGAATTTTCCAGTTTTAAGTGCAATTACTTTTACCCCTCTCTTGCTTGCCCTGATTGTCCTGATCATTCCGAAATCGAAAGAGAATTGGATTCGATGGGCAACCACTATTCTCAGCTTGATACCACTGGCTCTGGCAATCTATCTTTATAGTTTGGTTCAGGCAGATCCGGGGAAAATGCAATTTGTGGAAGAATATTCCTGGATCCCAGCTATCGATGTCTATTACCGGATGGGAGCAGATGGACTCAGCGCGGTCATGCTGGTACTGACCACGCTTTTATCTACCCTCTGTTATTACTATGCAATATTCACCATTAAAGAGCGGGTAAAGGAATTTTACTTTTTGTTCCTGATTTTGCAAGTTGGTATGTCCGGCGTGTTTGTTTCCCTGGATTTCATTTTCTTTTATGTATTCTGGGAAATCGGTCTGGTCCCTATGTACTTGTTGATCGGTGTCTGGGGCGGAGAGCGGCGAATTTATGCTTCCATCAAATTCTTCCTTTATACATTGGCAGGAAGCATGGCGATGCTGCTGGCGATTATTGCTGTTTATCTGGAAACCGGAACTTTTAATATTTTGGAAGCCGCGGCAGCTCAGCCTTTCGCCGGCAACTTTGTTCTCTCTGCGGTTGCCTTCTGGGCTTTCTTTATCGCATTTGCGATCAAAGTACCCATTTTCCCCTTCCATACCTGGCTGCCGGATGCCCACACAGAAGCGCCGACAACAGGCAGTGTGATCCTGGCTGGAGTTCTGCTTAAACTGGGGGCTTATGGTTTGATCCGGATTGTTTTGCCTATGTTCCCAAAGCCATTTGCTTATTTCTCATATAATGTGCCAATCATTCCAATCCTGGCTGTAATCAGTATCGTGTACGGCGCACTAGTCTGTATGGCGCAGTGGGATTTAAAGCGTCTGATTGCTTACTCCTCTGTGAGTCATATGGGTTATGTCACTCTCGGTATTAGCGCGGCAGCAGCCTCCCTGGCTCTGCCAGGTGGCGGCGGACCGGAGGCGGTTACCAGCGCAATTATTGGTCTTAATGGTGCCTCCCTTCAGTTATTCACTCACGGTATTATTACCGGCGGGTTGTTTTTCCTGGTTGGTATGATTTATGACCGGACCCATACTCGGCAGATTAAAGACTATGGCGGATTAGGCTCAAAGCTGCCTTATTACTACGGGATTATGATGGTAACTGGATTTGCTTCGCTGGGATTGCCCGGGCTAGCTGGATTCTGGAGCGAGTTCTTTGTTTTCCGGGGAGCAT
>CBDVDO010000298.1:0-2715 GCA_965372765.1 uncultured Anaerolineales bacterium | reverse complement strand
GTCCGCGGGGACTACGCTCCCCGCAGCCGTCGATCAAAAAATCCTGAGACTGAAATCTCAGGTTTTTATCGTTATATAGAAGGAACCCGGTTCCTTGGAGGAACCGGGTTCCTATTAACCCCTATTCAACTGGCAGGTGGATTGCTATCTTGCAGGCGTCATCTCCGGTCATCACGCTTTCCAGCACTTCTACTCTCGCCGGCTTTCCTAATATTTCCTCCCAGATGCCCTGGTAGAAACCCGCCCCGCAGTAGCAGTAGACTTCAGGCAACGCCGGTTCCAACCCCACCCCATCCCGCACCCTTGGACAGTGACAGTAGATGCGGCGCTTCTCAGCCGGGTCAGTCTCGTTAAAGTATTCAACCAGGAAGCTGCTTTTGGGGATCTTGGTGGCAATGATTGAATTCCCGTCCCGGTACCCTGCTAACCCCCAGCCCAGGGAGTTGATTTTGTCAATCAGCTCTTCTTCCAATCCCAACCTTTCCCGGGTGAAAAGGGTAAATTTTTCCTGCAGCATTTCCACTGCCAGGTCAAGGTTCCCGCTGGATTGATAAACTTCTTTAACGTCAGCCAGATCCTCCACCGGGTAGTGGCAGGCGCAGCTGGTCAGAATTTCCCGCCCAGTTTCTTCATCCGTGTTTTCCGCCAGCAGGTCCAGCGCCCCGCAGGTCCAGATTATTTTTTCAGTCGTCCCTGTTTCCTGGGTCAGTCCATCGCCACCCTGGAGGACCAAATCGCGGACTTCTTCCCCCGCGGCGCCTTCAACCGCCCGGGATAACTTTTCCTGCCAGCTCCTTTCAAAATCAAATTTATCTGGAATTTCGGTCATGTTTTTTCCCGGTATAATAAAAAAGACCTTCAGCTTTTGAGTATAGCACAGGGTCCGCGAGAGGTTGACCACTCTGGAGAATAAATTCGGATTCAGGAGGAAAGATGTCAGAAGAGAGTAACCGCCAGTTCATGAAATCAGATTTTGCCGAGTCTGTTCACCAGCGCTCAGACCAGGCTAAAGGCCTGCCTTTTCCACCCCTGCAAAAAGAATTACCCGAGGGGGAGATAGAGTTGGTGGACTTGCCCGAACCCGATAAGGGGGTTGTTGTAAAGCCCGAGTTTTACCAGTTATTAAAGGACCGGGAAAGCCGCCGTCAATACACGGATGAATCCCTTTCCCTGGCAGAGCTTTCTTTTTTGCTTTATTCCACCCAGGGTGTGCATGAAGTTGTGGGGAAAGGTTATGCCACTCGCAGACCAGTCCCTTCAGCGGGCGCCCGGCATTCCTTTGAGACAACTCTGGCGGTCAACCGGGTGGGGGATCTCACCCCCGGTTTGTACCGTTATTTACCCCTTACCCACCAGCTGACCTTCCTGGAGGCCTCCGATCAGCTGCTGGAACTGCTGGCAAAAGCCAATCTCGGGCAGCGTTTTGTGGGTCAGTCCGCTGTGGTCTTCATCTGGAGCTGTATCCCCTACCGGGCGGAATGGCGCTACATGTCCCATGCCCACAAGAATATGCTGATCGATGTCGGTCATATTTGCCAGAACCTGTACCTGGCTGCCGAAGCCCTGGGCGCCGGCACCTGCGCCATTGGCGCTTATGACCAGGGAGCGATGGATGCCCTGTTGGATCTGGATGGAGTGGATGAGTATGTGGTTTACCTGGCGCCGGTAGGTAAGATATAGGGTTTTATCCACATCTGAGGGTTGATAGAGAAAAATCTGACAGGGATAGTACCAAGCAATCTTGCAGGTTACCCTCAAGAGGAGAAAAACGGAAATGAAGAATTATTTATTGTTAACTATTGGTTTTGTACCGCCCACCGATGAAATCATGGCTGCCTGGAACAATTGGTTTGCTTCGATCGGAGACGCCATTGTTGAGCATCACGGTTTGGCTTCCGGAATTGAGATCACCGCTGGCGGTTCACGTGATTTACCGCTGGATTTAGAGGCAATAACAGGCTCAATGATTATCCAGGCGGAAGATTTGCAGGAAGCAGAAAAGATCGCTCAGAAATGTCCCAGTATCACCAGCATCAGGGTGTATGAAATAAGGTCCAGGTAAAAGGACAGATAAGTCTTTACTCCCCATAAACTAGAACTGTTGAAAACAGGAGGCTGAATAAGAGCCTCCTGTTTGTTATTTCTCTGAATCAATCATAGCTGCTTTAAAAGGAGGGAAAGATGATTCAGTTGAGCAGGGTTCGCTTCTGGCATTTAATGGTGGGCACCGGGTTCCTATTATTGGTCATCGGGCTGATAATGATCTTTTTACCGTCCAAAGTGGGGGATAGCGAACCTTTCCTGATCGAATTCTTTGAAGCCAAAATTGAAGGTAGTGAAATGGGTCTGGCCCTGATTGTCCTGGGTTTGTCCTGTTTCCTGATTGGGCGCAAGGATCTGGCGGATTTAAGAACTTATCAGACAGTACAGGAAGATCTGGGTAAAACCAGCGCCCTGACTGCCAGGTTAGTCGCAGACCGGGTGGAAAAGACGCTCAATGGAGTTCCGGACACAAACAGCAGCCTGGCCCGGCTGGCGTCGAAACCGGATCTAGACCTGGCAGGTACCCGCCTCGCTTTACAAGAAATCCAGAATGGAGTAAGGGCGGATCGGGAACCAGGAGGGATCATCCGCCAGGCGGAACGGGGGATGGACCTGCTGGACGCTCTGGAAAAGGAAGGTTTTTCAATTTAGGGAGTGATTCGCTCAAGAGGG
>CBDVDO010000297.1:0-2716 GCA_965372765.1 uncultured Anaerolineales bacterium | reverse complement strand
GAAAGATTTTCCAGTGGAGTGCCCTCTATGGGACTAAAGCTTGAATAGTAGGCTCGGGAAATCTTGGTCTGGTGATAGAGCTTTTCTGTAGCTGACAGCAATTCCAAATCTGTTTCACCGGCAGCTCCAACCACAAACTGGGTAGCGGAGGATGGCCATGATCCTTTCCAGGCATGAACAGGTGATTTCTCTGTCCTGATTTCCTGAATCCATTGCAGCTGGCTTAGTAAATCTGAGGAGAAATCTTTCTGTGGAGCCAGAATAGCCAGACCCTCAGAGTGAGGAGCCTCTAAATTCACAGAAAGACGATCTGCAAGCAGCATTGCCTGCAGTATCTGGTCTTTTTCGGCTCCAGGCATGATTTTAAGGTGTAAATAACCGCGAAACTGATATCGTTTACGAAGAATTGAGGCAGTATCAAGCAATAGATCCTGGGTCTTCACAGCGCCTTGAAACACGCTGGAACTCAGGAAAATGCCTTCTACAAAGCCAGATTGGTACAGAGAATGGAATAATCGTGCAAAATCATCCGGAGTGAAGGCTGCTCTAGGCAAATCGCGGTCAGAACGGAAAGGGCAGTAAAGGCAGTCTTTTTCACAATAAGAGCTGAGCAGGGTCTTTAAAAGGCGAATTCCTTGACCATTTGGCATTAAAGCTGTTTTAACAGCAATTGCCTCTTTTCCAGGAGAAGGTAAGGGACCTGCACAATAGTCCTCCGCTGGTTCCAGATGAATTTGCCGGGTTAGGAGCTCTAACCTTTCGATGTCACTCATGCAAAAGAGTATAGCACAAACGTTCTATCGTATCAATCTGTTTTGGGTAGGTATATCGATACTAAAACAATAGGAGAGTGGAGAGGCGGGGGTAGCGTACAAAGAAATATGTTCCATGGATTTTAAATTAATTTTATAGGAATGAATTCAGAGCAGGGGCTTGACCAGAGATGAAAACCCTGCTAAAATCCGTATGGTTGTGATAAGTACTATTATCGCAACCATACGGATTTACACGAGGAGATGACCGTTTGCCCCGAACTACCACTATTTCCGTCCTGGAAGCAATCCATAAATATTTAGACAGCGTGCGATTGTCGCGAAGCTCTAATACTGCTCGTACGTATACAAACGCAATGCAATCTTTCTTAGCCTCCTGGATAAGGAAAGGCAATGATCCAGCAGAAATTGAAGTGTCTTCTCTTAGCGAGGATTTTATCGCTGATTTTGCAGCTGATCTAAAATCTTACTCACCCAACACAGAGCAGCTTTACCTGACGGCCGCTACCGGATTTTATGAATTTTTAGCGGCAGATAATTTAGCTGCTATCAATCTTCCTAAGATGAGAATGCTAATAAAACGAAGATCACGGCGGGTTGGACAGCGTCTGCCCCAGTTTCCGAAGGAAGACATTCAAAAAGTATTAACCTATGCGCAATCTATGGGGCAAATACCCTCAGAAAGCAAAAGACAACGTCTGCAGCTGCTAAGAGACCGTGCGTTCATCCTCACCCTGGCAGACACCGGTCTGCGAGTGCATGAAGCCTGTAATTTGAGGCGTGGAGATGTCGATTGGCAGGAAGGGAAAGCTGTTATCATCGGAAAAGGAAATCAGGAAGCCATTGTCCGGTTTTCCACCAGGGCAATGAACGCTCTCAGAGATTACCTGAATACCAGGGCAGAAAATGACGGTGCCTTTGGCAAAGCGCTTACCTCCCTGCCAATTTTTGCCAGGCATGACCTGGGCGCTGGTAAAAGAATTGAACCAATCAGCACGACAACGGGAAGAAATATCATTAATCAAAGAGTCAGGGAGGCTTTAGGTGATAATGCTGCCGGAACCATCACTCCCCACTCGTTCCGGCATTATTTTGTGACTGAAGTTCTTCAAGGATCTGGTGGGAATATAAAGCTGGCTCAAAAACTTGCCCGCCACAAGAATATTCAAGTTACGCAGCGGTACGCGCATTTAAGTGATGATGAATTAGACAAAGGATATTACGATATTTTTGAAGATTAGGGAGCTATAAGAACATGGAATATCGCCAATTTGGAAGTACGGATTTGAGAATATCAGCTTTAGGGTTTGGATGTATGCGTTTTCCTGTCATTGATGGAGATTCCGGGCGGATTGATGAAAAACCTGCTTCTGAGATGCTTTATTATGCCATCGATCACGGTGTGAATTACATTGACACTGCGTATCCATATCACAGCGGAAATAGTGAAAGTTTTGTTGGGAGAACGCTTCAGGGAGCCTATCGGGATCAAGTTAAGCTTGCCACCAAGCTTCCCTGCTGGAAAGTTGAGAAAAAAAAGGATTTTGATCTTTTTCTAAATGAGCAGTTGGATCGATTGCAAACAGAACAGATTGATTTTTATCTTTTGCATGCATTAAATGGAAAAAGCTGGCAGAAGATGGAGGGTCTAGGCGTTCTTCCTTGGGCTGAAAAAGCTCTGGAGGATGGCAGAATTTTGCATCTAGGCTTTTCCTTTCACGATGAATTCACAGTCTTTAAGACGATCATTGATGCCTATGATAGCTGGGAATTTTGTCAGATCCAATATAATTATATGGATGTGGATTACCAGGCAGGTAAAAAAGGGCTTGATTATGCAGCTGAACACAATTTGGCAGTTGTCGTTATGGAACCCATCCGCGGCGGTCGTCTGATTGATCCCCCCCAACAAGTACAGGATATCTGGGAGGAATCAAAAGCTC
>CBDVDO010000296.1:0-2727 GCA_965372765.1 uncultured Anaerolineales bacterium | reverse complement strand
CATCGATGCTGCTTGTGACGCATTGCCCGGCACCGGCAACTTACTTTATGGTCTAACCCTCGGCACCGATCCTGGACAGAACTACCCCCACCAGGTCTTTGAACAGGTTGCTATCTCCAATGATGCCTGGCCGTTCGATGCTGCCGGCAACGTTTCTATGAACACTCCCGAGATGATCGAAGCTCTCGCATTCTATGCAGATCTGCAGCGCTGCGCCGTCCCAGGTCCTCAATACTGGCGGGGAGCACGTGAAGCTTACGAGCTGGATCAATCCGGCATGCTCTTCTACAGCACCTACATCATGGATGACCTCGTTGATGGTTCTGGTATGGAGGGTGGTGGAAGTATTACGATCGCAGTTGATGATCTAGCTAACAAAACCGGCTTTGCCGCGATGATGGAAGGACCCAATGGATCCGCATCCTATGGACAGCTGGTAACCCTGGGCATTATGCAAGGTGCAGTTCCTGAAGCACAACTGGTTGTCGAATACTTCTTAACCGGTGAGAACTATATCGACGTTCTTGCCCTGGCTCCTTTTGGCAAGGTTCCTGTGCTTGAGAGCGCAGTAGCTGAGTGGGGTACCTTGAGTCCCTACTTTGCCAATTACTCCGATGAAACTCTGGGCCAAATCGCCAACGGTTTCGACAGCATGCAGCGCTGGCTCTTCCGCCCCGATTATGACGCAACTCAACGCGCCGTTGTCGGCGACATCGAAGGCCGCCTGCTCATTCCAATGGCCATCAGCAATATCGCTCTGGAAGGTATCATGACACCTGAAACTGCTGCCGCCTGGCTGCAAGAACAGGTCGAGATTCTGTACGCTGATCGTCAAGAATAATTCATCTTGAACCCAGTTGAGAGCGAGGATAATGCAGAATCATCCTCGCTCTCTTCCCTATCACCGCCAAAGAGGTGAAATTATGACCACATCCACCCCCCCGGTTGTAAAAAAACGTTTTAAGTTATTCCAATCAGAAGAATCCCGTTTAGCATGGGCGTTAATCTCCCCCACTGCACTCATTGTATTCAGTATTATCATCTTTCCAGCCGTATTCAGCATCTGGGTTAGCTTTCATGATGTTGGATTGCACAACTTAAATGATGTCTTCCACGCTCCTTTTGTAGGGTGGGAAAACTACCAAAAGGTCTTCTCTGATTTTGCTTTTAAATATCAGGGGATAAAAATATGGGGAGCGGCGGTAACCAGTATCGTATACTCGTTTATTGCTACAGCTTTCACAATCCTGGTGGGTTTGATCGCCGCCCTGCTGCTCAATCGGCCATTCAAGGGCCGCGGCCTCACCCGGGCAATCTTTCTCTTTCCTTACGTTGCGCCTGTTGTCAGCACAGCATTCGTCTGGCGCTGGATCCTGGACCCCCGTCCTTCAGGAGTGCTTAATGACATACTAATGCGTTTGAATTTTATTGATCTCCCTATTGCCTATTTAGCGGAACGCGGCTGGGCGCTGGTGTTTGTCATCTTGTTCGAAGGATGGCGATACTTTCCCTTTGCTATGCTCATGATCCTGGCCCGCCTCCAGGCAGTTGATAACACTCTCTATGAAGCGGCGGAAGTAGATGGCGCCAACACCTTGCAGAAATTTTGGAACGTTACAATTCCAGAATTACGCTATGTGCTGGGAGCTGTATTTTTACTCCGCCTGATGTGGACCTTCAATAAATTTGACGATATCTTCTTGTTAACTGGTGGTGGATTCGGGACTAGAGTCCTCCCAATCCTGACTTACGAATTTAGTTTCCGTCTCTTTGACTTTGGACGAGGTGCTGCTACTGCAATGATTCTGTTGATAATTCTGGCAGTCTTCATGACTTTCTATATTAGCGTCGTTATGCGCAGCGTGGAGGATTAATCATGAAAAAAGATCAAAAATCTTTTATAGGACACTTAGCTGCCTGGTTAAATTGGCCCCGGTTTATCTTCTCAATCACGTTGATTTTTTTTCTCACCAGTATTCTTTTCCCGTTTTACTGGATGGTGAGCTCCTCATTTAAGACACGTGCCGAAATCGCTGGCCGCGAACCGGTTTATGTCCCTGGAGAATTTCAACTTGAGGCCTATAAGGAGCTTCTCTCTCCGGAACATAAAAGTTACCAAAATTTCGGAAAAAACATTATCAACACCTTGCTGGTTGCAACTCCTACAGCGATGATTGCAGTAATTCTCTCGACGCTGGGCGCGTATGCAATTGCCCGTTTAAAATTCCGAGGTAAGAATCTATTGCTAAATGGAATTTTATTGGTTTATATCTTTCCCGGGGTATTGCTAATTATCCCTCTCTTCGCCATGCTGGCCAGGGTCGGAGACACTCTGGGTTTTAATGTGCAGGACAATTTAGGCGTGCTTGTGTTCACCTACCTGGCTCAGACGCTACCCGTAGCGCTCTATATGTTAACAAACTACTTCCGGACAATTCCTGACGAAATTGAACAAGCCGGGCTAATCGACGGCTGCAGTCGTTTAGGTATCATTTGGCTGATCACATTGCCCCTGGCGATCCCGGCCCTGGTTTCTGTCAGCATTTACACCTTCATGATCGCCTGGAACGAATTCTTATATGCCCTGGTTTTCCTCAATGACCACAACATGTTTACCATGCCGATAAAAATCAATACCATTTTCAACGATCCTAGCCCTCGGCCCCATGTGGTAATGGCCGCCTCAACCATCATGACCGTACCGATCATTATGCTATTTCTCGCTAT
>CBDVDO010000295.1:0-2750 GCA_965372765.1 uncultured Anaerolineales bacterium | reverse complement strand
ACGCTCGGTGAAAATATCGTCATCCGCCGTTTTGAGAGGTGGGAACGAGGCGAAAGCATAAAATAATAATAAAAAGCCAACCAGCAAGTTGGCTTTTTTCTTATATAATAATGACCAGAAGAAAAAACTATCAAGGATTATCTATGAACAAAAACCTGGCATATAAGCGTATTCTGCTAAAAATCAGCGGGGAAGCTCTAGCGGGACCAGATGGATTCGGAATAGATCCAGTTCGAGCAGAAGATCTGGCTGAGCACCTCCAAGCTGTTTATGATTTAGGAGTTGAAATTGCCATCGTCATCGGTGCCGGCAACCTGTGGCGGGGGCGACAGGGACTGGACCGGGGTATGGACAGGGCCACTGCAGATTACATGGGCATGTTGGGAACAGTCATGAATGCCATGGCATTGATGGATGCGCTGGAACGCCAGGGAGTTATCACCCGGGTGCAATCAGCAATTGAAATGAGAGCTGTCGCAGAGCCATACATCCGCCGCCGGGCAATCCGCCACCTTGAAAAGAAGCGGTTAGTAATCTTTGGAGCTGGCACAGGAAACCCATATTTCTCCACAGATACAGCAGCCGCCTTGCGCGCAATGGAAATCGACGCAGATATCCTAATCAAGGCAACAAAAGTTGATGGAGTATACGACTCAGATCCTGAGAAAAACCCTGATGCAGTTTTGTTTGATAACCTGTCTTATATTGACGCGATTAACCGGCGCCTGGAAGTAATGGATACCACAGCTTTGTCTCTCTGTATGGATAATAAACTGCCCATCCTGGTCGTAAATATGTGGGATCATGATGCTCTGAAAAAAGGACTCCTGGGAGAGAAAGTAGGCACTCTGGTTTCTGAAGAACCCTGCTAACTCCCCATTGAGCTGTACTCCTGCCGTAAATTTTGAAAAACAAGGATAAAAAAATCTTTGATTATTATTACAATAAAGTCAGGCATGTACCCTGTAGGAAATTCCACCTTTATCAAGAACAGTTAATCGAGTATAGTATTAAGTAGCGCTGAAATCTCAGCATTCCTTGTTCACGAATCGAGATAAAAACGAGTCTATATAACGGGGTTGGATTTTGGAGGTTCAAAATGCTTAAGGATGTTTATCAAGAAACTGAAGACCGGATGGAAAAAACGATTAGCGCCTTAATCCAGGAACTTAATTCAATCCGGACAGGACGCGCAAATCCTTCCCTGGTTGAGCTGCTGCCAATTGAATATTATGGTACTTTAACAGCGCTCCAGGAATTAGCCAGTATCAGTGTACCGGAATCCCGCTCTCTTCTTATCCGGCCGTATGATCCAACGTCCCTAAAAAGTATTGAGAAAGCGATCCTTACCTCAGAGCTGGGATTAAACCCCAACAATGACGGAGAAAATATCCGCCTGGTTCTACCAACCCCCACAGAGGAAAGAAGGCTCGAACTCGTTAAGGTGGTAGGCGTTAAAGCTGAAGAAGCCCGCGTTTCCATTCGTAATATTCGCCGGGAAAGCATCCGGAACTTGCGTGATTTTGAGGACGAAAAAGTTATCACAGAAGATGACCTGCACCGGGGAGAAGAGAAGGTCCAGGAAATCACCGATAATTACATTGAAAACATTGACGGTGTTTGTGAAAGAAAAGAAAAGGAAATCATGGAAGTTTGATCTACTGTTATAAACAAGTTCAAACATCCTCGTCCTACCTGTCAATAACAAGACCAGAAAACCAGCTTGACATACCTGCAGACCACTGCTGTAATCTTCCATGAGTAAAGAAATTTTAGAAACTCTCCATAAAATACCCACGCACGTCGCAATCATCATGGACGGGAACGGGCGCTGGGCCCTTGAAAAAGGACTTTCACGGCTTGCAGGTCACAAGGCAGGAACTGAAAATCTGCGCGAGGTTATCGAAGCCAGCGCAGAATTTGGGATCAAATATCTCACGATCTTCGCCTTTTCTACCGAGAATTGGAAACGCCCAAAAGAAGAAATCCAGGGATTGATGCGGATTTTCAAAACCATGCTGGATAGGGAACTGAACAATCTGCATAAAAACGGGGTTCAGCTCAGGCATATAGGGCGATTGGACGGGATTGACAAGAGATTACAGAAAAAAGTCCGTGAAGCCGTCGAGCTCACTAAAGACAATCAGACTCTTGTTCTGAATGTAGCTTTCAACTACGGCGGGAGAGATGAAATTCTCCAGGCAGTAAAACACATTGTCGCTAATGGTGTAAATGTTGACGATCTTGATGATGCTCAATTTGCGAAGTATCTATATACAGCCGAAAGCCCTGATCCGGATTTGGTCATCCGCACTTCCGGGGAATTCCGGTGCAGCAACTTCCTGATCTGGCAAAATGCATACGCTGAATGGTATTTCACCCCTACATATTGGCCTGATTTTAATAGAAACGGACTCCTTCAGGCGCTGGTGGCTTATAATGAACGGGACCGACGATACGGAAAGATAAGACAAGACAAGGAAAAATAAAACAATTATGGGCCAACGAACAATTGTCGCCACTATTATCACTCCGCTCGCATTGTTTTTCATCTACTTAGGCGGATATTTCTATCTGTGTCTAATCACTATCCTGCTGGTCGCCACTGCCTGGGAGTATATAAAATTATTAAGGATTATCAACCTTAAACCAGCGGTGCCGCTGGTATTGGGGGGGGTAATTTTGTTGGCTTTGAGCCGGTTTTTTTTCAACTTTTCCTACAACTCAGTCCTCTTGACACTATTTTTGCT
>CBDVDO010000294.1:0-2760 GCA_965372765.1 uncultured Anaerolineales bacterium | reverse complement strand
GAATATCCCTCCCCAATTGGGTATGCTCATATTATTTCCTCTACTACTCATAAGACCCTGCTCGGTCCCCGGGGAGCAATCTTGATGAGTACTGACCTGGATATTATCAAGGCCATTGATCGGGCCGTATTCCCCGGAGAGCAGGGAGGTCCGCATGTTAATGTCTTTGGTGCGATGGCAATTGCCTTTAAGTTGGCTCAGACAGACCAACACAAAGTCTTGATGAAGCAAATCGTAACGAACTGTAAAGTTCTTAATGATCGTTTGGAAGAACGTGGATTCAGAATACCATTCGGTGGAACAAATACACATTTGACCAATATTGATACAAAATCCGTAAGAGGTAAAGATGATGCCTGGTTGAGCGGAGACTTGGCGGCCAGAATTCTGGATGTTGCCGGCATCGTCACCAATCGCAATACCATTCCCGGCGATGTGTCTGCTCGGAATCCATCCGGTGTGAGATTGGGTACTCCCTGGATTTCCCAGAGGGGATTTAAGGAGGAGGAGACTACTATCCTGGCAGATATTATTGCTGATATTTTGTTCTCTTGTGAGCCATATTATCAGGGTAGGGCTTTGCGAGCTAAGGTTGATTTTAAAATCCTGGAGGACGCTAAACTTAAAATCCGGGATCTGGCGGAAAGCGCAGGGATCGATTACAAACCCAAAAAACATGGATATCCCCATTTTTATTATCTGGATGATGAGGTAGACCAAGGAAAGATAACCTCTTCATATATAATCAGCGGAGAGAAATCGAGAGAATTCCTGGATTACATAGTCAGCAGTGATATAGAAACGCTCGAGTGCAGAACGAATCAATCAGCGATTTTATACACACCGGAAGGAAACGGTCCTGCCATGATTACCTGTGATGAACTGCAGAGTTTTCACCTCACAGTGCCCGCAGAAAAATCAGGATTAGTTTTGACCTGGCTCCGGGCTGTCTCAGATGGTTATGTACGGGTGGATGAGGATATTCTAAGGAAAATTCCAGGACCGGTTATTGTCCGTGAATCTGACAGGAAGTATGACTCCCTCGTTGAAGGCGACCCCTACGGAAAAGATAAACCGTTTTACCTGGGTATGGAAAAGGGTGAGGGAGAGGCTTTGCCCGATTTTGTCTGGAATGAACCTGATGATCTGCCAATCAAGAAAACAGCGCTCTATGATCTGCATGTGGAGCTGGGTGCACGGATGGTTCCCTTTGCTGGTTGGGAAATGCCGGTTCGCTACAGTTCTGTTCTGGTAGAGCATAATGCAGTCCGGGAAAATGCGGGATTGTTTGATGTCACCCATATGGGTGTTTTCCAGGTGGAAGGACCGGATGCTATGGCGTTTTTAGACAGCGTTGTGGGAAATGGCATATCGTCTCTGAAAGTTGGCGAATCTGCTTATACTCATTATTTGGACCCTGATGGGAATGTCCTTGATGATACGCTGATCTACCGCCGGAGAGATCTGGAATACATGATGGTTGTCAATGCTTCCAATGATGCCAAAATATGGAAATGGCTCAATGAGGTCCAGGAAGGTGTTGTTAAGGTGGACAACAACCGTCCCTGGGCAAAAGTTTATGGAAGGAGAACCATCCTGCGAAACCTGAGGGATCCAAAAGAAGGCAGTGAGCAGCTGGTTGACCTGGCTTTACAGGGTCCCCGTTCAAGGGATATCCTGTTAGCGTTAGGATTTAATGCAGATGATGAGCGCAAGATAAATCACTTGAGATGGTCAGAATTGTGTGAAGCTACAAGCGGAGAATTTGATCTGGTCATCTCCCGAACTGGTTATACCGGGGAACGAAAAGCATTTGAAATCTTTGTCCACCCTGACAAGGTTGAGTCATTGTTTAGAAAACTTCTGGAGGTTGGCAAATCCTTTGGACTTAAACCCTGCGGATTAGGTGCCCGGGATTCTCTACGCACAGAAGCCGGACTGCCTTTGTATGGACATGAAATGGCTGGAAAATTGAATATTGGTGTTGGAGGAGCAGGTTTTGCACCCTATGTAAAAATCAATAAACCCTGGTTTATCGGCAGAAACGCTTATCTGGCGCAGGAAAGGCAAAGAGAGAATATTATAGTCCGCTTCCGGTTTAGTGAAAAGCGGGTTCGAAAGGCTCATTTTGGAGACCCGGTGATGGATGAGCAGGGGCGGGTGATAGGTAAAGTTACCAGCTGCGCAAATGATAGTGAAGGATATTTTCTTGGTCAGGCATACGTCAATAAACGCCATTCCAAGAAAGGAACACTGGTGTATATCTATCAGGATGTGTCAAAGCGAAAGGGGACAGGTCTTTCTGATTTGAGTTATGGTGAGCGGGTTGCGTTACCGGATACGGCTACAATCATACGGCGATTCCCGCGATTGTGAGAATTAGAAATAATCCTGAATAAATGAAAAAGGGCTGCGGATTAATTGGTTTAATGTTTAATGTTCTTGTGTTTAATTGTTCCAACCTTCCAATATTGAACACATTATTTAACCAGAACACCCGGTCATAAATGACCGGGCTAATAACTACGCTCAATAAATTGAGCTAAACTAATACTCAGCTTGTTTTGAATGCCCAACGGGCGCAGGTTTTAGCCGCGAGACCTATCCCTGGGTTGAGAGCGTTTGTTTACAAAGCCAGAGAAGTTAAGCGTTTAACCTTTCAACCTTCTAACACTCCAATATTGAACACATTATTTAACCAGAATACCCGGTCATAAATGACCGGGCTAATAACTACGCTCAATAAATTGAGCTAAACTA
>CBDVDO010000293.1:0-2767 GCA_965372765.1 uncultured Anaerolineales bacterium | reverse complement strand
AAGCAAGTCCACGGTCTTTTCTGGATAAGGCTCGCAGCTCATCTTTATATTTGACAATCGTATAGGGAAAAAGAAGCATAGCCGCCAAGCCCATCCTGAAAGCAGCGATCGTAATTGACGGCGCATATTCCTGGGCAAAGCGGATGAAAATCGATGCCGTGGAAGCAGCTGCTATGCCGATAGGTATAATTAAGTAAGGCGCTGCAGGAGGGATAGCGTTCTTTTTCATGAAGAATGTAACCTCTTTCTAAGAAGAGAGTTTCCAGGGTTGTGTTCTTTCTTGACAAAGAAAAAATCGGGGACTACAATTCGAAGCTAGAGAGCTTATTATACAGCAGTTGAAAACACTTTTTATCAATCAAGTTAGTTTTGGAGGAATTTTTCAATGACCCATGTAATCACCTCTTTCTGCATGTATGACGCCAGTTGTGTTGAAGTATGTCCTGTGGAATGCATTTTGCCCGGGAAACCGATGGAAGAATGGCCCACCTATTACATTGATCCTGAAACCTGCATCGATTGCGGCGCTTGCATTCCTGAGTGTCCCTACGACGCCATTTTCGTAGAAGATGAAGTTCCCTCCGATTATGAAGCAGGTGGTGATGAGCGTATAAATATGCCAGCGGGAACCGAAGGCTGCAATGAAGAACATGAATCAGAAGACGTTAATGGAGTTACCCATGTGCTGAAACATACACGTGTTCTTGACAAGGGCGAAGTAATTGATCTCACACCTGCGATCCAACTTAATGAAAATTACTTCACTGATGGCACCGGGTATGATGCATTAGATTAATCGTAATCAATACCCAAGATTGAAAAAAAGAAGCCGTAAAACGGCTTCTTTTTTAATTACCTATTGGTTAGATGCTTCAATTGGAAGACCTGCTTCATTTCCTAAAAGAAAAGATTTCCTTCAACTTCCAGCTACCTTCTCCGCCAACACGCACGTCACGGCGTTGGAACATCTGCCAAGAAATCAAGGCCAGGATTAGGTCGATGGCGATGAAAACGCCAAACCAAGTCAAGTTGAGGCCATCCTCGATGGCTGTGGCAGTCTCCAGGTAGGATAATGGCGAGAAATCAGCAGCTCGTTCCAATTCATCTACAACCCCTGAGAGCAGAGTGATAAAGAAACTGGCAACCACCAGCATTGCAGTTAGCATGTTGGCCATGCTGCGAGCCGGCAGCAGCATGCTAAAGAGCAAGGCCAGGGTCATGAAGAACATCAAGATAGCAAACAGGGATGTGAATGGCAACAGCAGATCCAAAGCTGGAATGGTGAAATTCTCTGACCAGGTCATGGTCAACAGCAGCGAAGCCCAGGAGATCAGCAGCAAGCTGCTGGTCACCAGGGTGGTGGCCAGGAAACGACCCCAGAAAAGAGTCGTGCGGCTGACAGGGTGAGCCAGGACCAAGTCAAGTGTGCCGCGCTCTTCGTCACGCGCCAGCAGGCTGGCGCCCGCCCCGGTAGCAAACAAACCGATGATCAAGGGCACAAAGGAGAAGTACTCGACATCAAGCCAGCCGATCGGTGTATTCATCGCGCCAAAATTGAACATTTCTGCAAATTCTGGCATCGTTACTGCGTATGCATTCATCACATCCATCATTTCATTACTGCCAACCATCATATCGTATAAAGAACCCATCATGATCCCCAGGACAGCCAGGCCAATCCCCCAACCAATGATCGCACCACGTGAGCTGCGCAAGGAATAACGAATTACAGTAAACATTTTATTTGTCCTCCTCTCCTTCATAATAAGCAAGGAAAATCTCTTCCAGGCTGGCCCGCTCGGTCTCGAAATCGTTGACCGGATACTTTGCCAGTGTCTTGATCAGGGTGTCCATTGCACCTTCGACCTGCAGTAATACGCCCAGGCCATCGTCTTTGGCGAGCAGCTCAACCCCTGGAAGTTTGATGAGTTCATCAGCCTCGGTGGGCTGCTGGAAGCGAATGCGCACCTGGCGCATGGAGCGGTTGAGCAACGAAGCGGTCTCGGCCACTTCGACAATCTTGCCCTCCCGGATAACGGCGACCCGGTCAGCGACAGCCTGCACTTCACTGATGATATGCGAGGAAAAGAAGACCGTGGCCCCATTATCCTGAGCTTCAGCCAGCATGCGCAGAACTTCCTGCTGCATGAGCGGATCAAGGCCGCCGGTGGGCTCATCTAGCAGCACCAGCTCGGGACGGTGCATCAGCGCCTGCACGACACCAACCTTCTGCTTATTGCCATGCGAGAAGTTTTTGATTGGGGTTTTGAGATCCAGCTTGAGACGGTCGGACAATTCTTCGATGAAATCCCAGTTCGAACGATTCCCGCGCAGGCGGTTGAAATAACGGAAAACCTGACGAGCTGTCATATTCTCGTCTAGGTGCAGTTCGCCGGGCAGATAACCGACGAGCGTCTTGATCGCTTCAGGCTCTGCCTGCGGGTTCAGCCCCAGCACACTGATCGTACCGCCTTGCGGGTGGATCAAATCTAGCATGCAGCGGATAGTGGTGGTCTTTCCAGCTCCATTCGGACCCAGGAAACCCAGGATTTCGCCCCGTTTAACCTTGAGATCAACTCCATGAAGTGCCTTAAACGATCCGTAATACTTTTCCAATCCATCGATGGTTATCGCAAAATCATTCATAGTGATTCTCCAATAATATGGCAATTCTTTTTTCTAATATACCAGCTAACTATCAACCCGCGAATAAACGCCAGATCTGTGCTGTAAAGAAAACAATCACAAAACCCATCAGAACGGGCAG
>CBDVDO010000292.1:0-2783 GCA_965372765.1 uncultured Anaerolineales bacterium | reverse complement strand
ATCTTCCTCGGCCATCGTCAGCCACAGGGCAGCTGCTTCCTGCCAGGTGATCTCCCCGGCAATAAACGGTTTTTTAATCTCCAGGGGCAGGATGGGGCGAGGCTGAAATTGATCCGGTAGAATCTGGCCGAGGGGTACGTTGACAATCCTGGACGAGCCCGTCCGTTCAGTCCGGGGGGTTTCCTGCGAAAAATACCCCTCGGCTTGGCTGTCTTTTTTCCTACCTTCTCTGCGGGCAAATATATCTGCTGTTTTTTGGTCTTTGACCATGCTGTCGCTCTCCCTGTAGGGGGGTGACGAAAATTTAACTATTTATTCTATTTCGTATAACCTCTGATACCTTAGCATACTCCTGTGCTGCGAGGTTGGAGGAGGCAATATCATCAGAATCTTTGGGTGGCTTATAACTAAATATGTCCAGCCCCAGGGTTTGGGCACTGTGGACATCTCCCCGGTCCCCTATGGCGGGCAGAATCAGATCCCCATAGCGGTCGGTGAGCGTTTCCAGCCAATCCACCTGCTCGTTCCGCCGTAAATGACACTTAACAGGGGAGATCCCAAGCACTTTCAAATCAGGATTCAGGCGGGGGTGCCTCTGGATGCGTTCAACAGTGTCCAGGGTTTCTACCAAGCTGTCCAAGGCAAAAGCCTGCAGGTCAATGGGGATGACCACATGAGTGCCAGCCAGCAGGCTGTTGATGGTCATCACGCCCAGGTTGGGGGGTGTATCAATGATGATATACTCATATAAAGATTTCAAAGGGTGCAGCAGATCCATCAGGCGGTACTGTCCATCCGGTTCTCCGGTGAGAATCCGGGTGGCTAAGTTTAGAGAGGATTTATGGGTAGGGAAGTAATCGAGGTTGTTATCGCTGTTTTTCGGCAGATGGGAAGTCTCGATGATCGCTGTCGCCGGGAGTGTGGATTCTCCCAGCAGTAGATCCCCCAGGGTTTGCTTGTCGCTCTCTTCCTCCTCGTCTTCGCCCCCAAAGACGCCACCGGCCAAGGTTTTTGAGGCGTGGGCCTGGGGGTCCATATCGACCAGCAGGACCCTTCCGGGTCCCCCGGGATGCTCGTAGGCCTGCATCAGTGCCATGGCCGCGGAGACATTAATTGCCAAGGTGGTTTTGCCGACGCCGCCTTTTTGAGATGCTATGGTCAGGATTTTCATCCGTTTTGCTCTCTTTTCTAAGAGTTATCAAATCCTCAGCCCTATTTATAAACGAGTTTCCCCAAAAACACAAGGCCATAATAATCATTATTCTGGTTGTGAATAACTGCTTTTTTAGATAAAATATAAGTGCGAGGGTTTAATTCTTAAATAATTGGGTTGGCGCTTGTATTTTAACTCTTTTTATGGAATAATCAGGATGAAATCAATCAACACTACGGCTGCGGTGGTTTATGGTCACTCTTGATGAACGCACAGTTGTCTACCGACTGCGCCAGCTGGGACTGCTGGAAAATCCCTTCCTGGCCTATCCTGACGCCAGGTATTTTGTCCCCTGCGTGGAACACGCAGCCCTTTATCAGGAAATTCTACACTTGTGTGTCGGGGAGCCCCAAAAGCGCGTAGCCCTGATCCGCGGGGGAAAAGGAACAGGCAAATCCACCCTGACCACCAGGTTGTCAAATACCATCTTTCCCGGCGGTACAGTACCCCTGTCCAGTGTGTTAATCGAAGAATCAATTCCCACCCAGACCGCTTTTGTCCGTTCAATCAACGATTTCTTTCAGCTAGAAACCAAACGCTCCCTGGAGGACCGCCTGGAAGTCCTCAGAAATTTTGTCCTTCACCAGCAGGAGCAGAGTGGAGGGCTGTTCATGATTATTGATGAAAGCCTGATATCCCAGGTATGGTCCACCCTGCTGGATATCCTTTCCTGGAAACAGGAGGGTGAGCTGCTCAATGTCCGGGCAGCTATCTTCAGTGAAAACAACCTCTTTAAATATGAAGAGAGCAAGAAGCAGCTCAAGGAATTTGTAGGCATCCGCAAAACTCTGGGAAATTTGAGCTTTGCCAGCGCCACCAGAATATTAGAGAACCGGCCCAAAATGGCCGGCCGCTCTGCACCGCTCTTCCAGCCCCCCGCGACGGCGGAAATCGTCGAGCGCAGCAACGGCCACCCGGGCGAGTTGATTGGCCTGGCTAACAAGGCCTTTGAATTTTTAATGGACAGTAATGAAATGTCGATCAGT
The DNA here is from genome assembly GCA_965372765.1 of uncultured Anaerolineales bacterium. Lineage (GTDB taxonomy): Bacteria > Chloroflexota > Anaerolineae > Anaerolineales > UBA11858 > B10-G9. The sequence goes on along the minus strand of CBDVDO010000292.1, from coordinate 584 downwards.
CTGCAAATGGTGCTGGAATCAAGAAACAAACAAGTCAGTAAGGAGATCGTACAAGTAATTTGATTGTGAGCTCATAAGAAGAAGTCGGAAGATCTCCCAATAAAGATCTTCCTTAAAAACAAAACTCCCCGGAGGTTTGGCGGCCGAGAGGGGAGGGTTCGCTTCATTATTTAACTTGACTCCCTTTATTATACTGGGAATTTGTTGCTTGTCAAGTGAGTATTGCCGCGTGCCTTCCACTCATGAAAGGGGGGTGGCGCGGCAATTTTTTGTCCGCCCGATTGGAGAAAGGATGAGCAGCAAGAAAGCAGGGTTAAATGAATAGCAACGAGCGGAATTTTACCGAGGCTCAAAAAGCCTGGGATGCGCTGTCTGCAATCATGAAGGATACCCCCTTAGATGTATCTTCTGAGTGGCTTAAAGAGGTCCGCGTACGCTGGGGCTCTCAGGGCATTCACCTCGTTCTGCAGGTACCTCAATCCACTGACCCTTTATGGATGAAGAAGAAATTTCTTCCGGTTGCTAACGTCTTTTTCGGCCAGCTGCAGGGTGGACAGGGGCGGCTGATCGTTGAATTTGAAAAA
>CBDVDO010000291.1:0-2791 GCA_965372765.1 uncultured Anaerolineales bacterium | reverse complement strand
CTGCGCTCTTTTTAAATATGAACACTTTGGGGTGATCGTAGACGGTAAACGCCCCTTCTGCTGGCTGATCGTTGATCTCAAATTGACCTAAATGAGGGTTCGTTTGGAACGTTTGAATGAGATCAAATCCCAGGTTCCCCTGGTAAGTGCCGGGAAGCGCCTTGTTGTAGCACTGTTCCACACTGATCTCTATTGGGCACCCAACCAACTGGCGGTAATATTCAGTAGTCAGCGGATACCGTTCCGGTATCCTTGTCGTTGTTGCCCATTGCCTGCTGGATGTAATTAGAATATATTCAGCTTGATTTAACGTGGATATAAACCGGTCCAGTTTTTCAGGATTGTCATCCCAGTACATCTCAAAATTCAAACCGCCCTGATATATTCCCCCGTACGGATCGTATCCATCCATCCGGAGCGGCAGGCCATCATCCCAGGAGCTTTCATTAGCTATGCCTGTCCCCCGCAGTATGATCGCCCCCGCTGGATCCTCCACTAATACCCGCAGCTGGTAAACCTGTCCGGCCTCAAGATAAACAGGAGTACTAAAGTTTATCTGTCCTTCAGATTTACCCAGGTTAAATGAAAACCAGCCAGATTCACTTCCAAGAACCACCCCCTCCTGATCATTGAGAATGATTTCGAGGGTTAGCGGGTTAACTGAAGGATTTTCATTGATTATCTCAGGAAAATAAACCGCAATTAACGAACCCGATTCTTTCATCTCAAAGGTTGTCAGCCAGCTGGATTCTTGCTGGATGATATTTCCTTCAGGATATGTAAGCAGCTGTTGGGTGGATCCATCATCAGTGTCAATGATCAAAGTGGCAGGACCAGGAATATTCTGGAACATCCACCTTGTCGCCGCCACTCGCGGATGGGGCGATGTATATATTCGAGAGAACGAAAAAGCCCAACCGGCAGTGAAGAGAAGAGTAAAAATTCCGCCGACCGCAAGGGCAGCACGAAGTGCCGGGGTGGTCACCTTAAACTTCATCAGCTGGAGGGGGTTATTTTTTAATTTACCCCAGAGTTCTACCAAAATCCAGCCTGCGAAGACAGCCATAAGCGGATAGATCGGCAGTTGGTAGCGCATTGTGCTGTTCCACTGAAGAGATTGCCAGGCAAAATAAAATCCTGTCCAGGACCAAATCACCAGATGCGGTTTCCAGGATCTTTCTGAAAACATTTTCCAACCCATCAACCCGAACCCGGACCAAGCCAGGATTCCATATGGCAATCCCAATCCCCACAAGACCATGTTTTTAAACGAAAACCAGATTGGCCTGCTCGCCCACTGCAGCGCTGGTGGATAATCAACATCGCCTGAGGTTTGAGCCCTAAGCGATTTTAATCCAGAGACCCAATTCTCGTTTAATGCAATGTTAAAGAACCCGGGGCCGCGGAACGCATATGGCTGAAAAATCCGGAACGTGAGCAAGCTCACCAATGCGGCTAAAATCAGATAAAAAATTATTTTCGGCGCCAGCTCCCCTTTTCTTTCCTCAGGCAACTTGGACCAATAGATCAGCCCCGCCAGGGGAAGCGTGATTGCCACTGGAACAGCATTGATTTTTGAGGCAACCGCCATACCGAGGGCTATTCCGAAAATCAAATAAGATGCCAGATCTATCTGATCGTCTTTCGAAGTAATCACTTCAACAGCAAAATAAACCGCCAGCAGGGTGAAAAAAGTGGCAAATGTGTCCACCGTGAAGAAATGTGACTGCTGGATCTGTAAAACAGCGAAGGCTGAAAAAGCGGCTCCGATCAATCCAACCTTGCGATTGTACAGCCGGGTACCAATAAAAAATACCAGGACAATTGAAAGCAGGTCCATCACAGCCGATAATGAACGTCCGACCAGATAAATGCTTCCATACCCTGTAAACCCTAACCACTCAGCCAGGTACCTGACCATAAATATTGGCAAAGTCCCGTAAACATAAAAACTGTGTCCCCGATTGTTGGGGTTTAAGGTGGATATCGAGGTGTCGAAGTATTCCCCAATATTCGATACTGGAAGCAGACTGGATTCCACCATGGTTAAAAACCGTTCATCGGGATGAAGATGCTGTTCAGCATCCCAATCCAGGCCGACAAACCGTAAATACCCACCTGCGATCAAAATGACGATCAGCAAGATGCCTACCAGCCAGCGGTTTATATCAGTACTTGGTTTCTTGTCCATACACTACCGAATCCAGAATATTACTGAAAAATATAATAAAGCATAAAATCCCTGCCATCGACCGCAGAATGATAGATTATATTAACTCCATCAGGATAGAGGTCTTGGAGGACTTCAAAGGTGTCCAGATCCTCAGGTTTATAAATAAAAAGTTTTGGGGCTGCGACGTCAATTGTCAAACTGATATCATCACGCCAAAGGGCAAAGTCCTTGACTTCATGCACTGCCTGAATGCCGACTAGCCGGGTATCCACCCAATGGGGAAAGGGAACTACCCAGGCTTGATCTTCGTCACCGATGGTCTCAGAAAACTGGTTAATGACCTGACCAATTTCAGAGGTATTCCAGGCATTTGTCTTAAATTGCTGATAATAATCAACAAATACAAGTTGAGCATTTATTATTGCACTTCCCCCTAAAAGCAGGAAAACAGCTGCCCAGGAAACCCATTTGCCCCAGCGGGCGGGAAACCCGGATTTGATATTCGAGAACAGGTTTTCCGCCGCTATGCCAATTACGATAAAGACAGGAATAAGCGCACCGGAGGTTCGATTCAGAGAGGGGTTTTCATCTGGAAATGCGATTGATAAAATTGACGGC
>CBDVDO010000290.1:0-2799 GCA_965372765.1 uncultured Anaerolineales bacterium | reverse complement strand
GCGGCGCCCTCTGGTAATTATTAAACAGCACCCCCGGTGGGGCGCGGATTTAGCGCAGGCAGCCGGGAGCAGCCCCCGGACTGTATGGTTCATCCAAAATCATGAAAAGGACCTGCCTGAAGGATCTCCATCCAAAGAAGAATTATATTTATTAAGGAAACTTCAAGCAGCAGATAATACCAACTAGGAAAATTAAATGAAAATTCAATTTACGATTCTCGGTTTGGGGCAGATTGGCACATCTGTAGGGATGGTTTTAGCGGATCACAAGGATCAGTTTATACGGGTAGGTCATGATAAATCCCGCGGAGTCGCTAATCAGGCCAAAGAAAAAAATGCCATAGATAAAAATACCATCACGCTTTCCGGGGCTGTGGAAGATGCTGATATTGGCCTCCTGGCCTTGCCATTTCAGGAAATTTATCCTGTGCTGGAGCATATTGCACAGGACCTTAAAGAAGATGCCCTGGTATTAGATACCAGTCCGTTGAAACAGCCGGTAATAAAGTGGGCAGAGGAACTTCTTCCGGAGAACCGGCATTATGTAGGGTTAACTCCGGTAATTGATTTTTCTTATCTGGAAGACTTGGCCTTTGGCCCGGAAACCGCCCGAAAAGACCTATTTTCCAACAGCTTGATGGCGGTTGTCAGTGGACCCCGCTGCAGTGAAGCAGCAGTTAACACGGCTGCTAGTTTTGTGCAGTTGCTGGGTGCATCTCCCTATTTCACTGGGCCAGCTGAAATCGATGGGTTAATGACCATGACACATATTATGCCGCGATTATTAGCAGCATCATTCCAGAAAACAACCCAGGATGCACCTGGTTGGCGGGAAGCCCGCAAGTTCGCTGGTAAAGCCTACACCCAGGTAACCAACCCGCTCACTCAGGATGATGCCCCGGGAGCATTGGCTGCAGCGGTGGTTTATAACCAGGAAAATACAACCCGGGTGTTGAATGATGTTATCCGAACCCTGGTTGAAATACGGGATATGTCAGAAACTCTGGGTCAGAAAGAACTGGAAGAATTGTTTACCAATTTGCAGAAAGATAGGGACCTGTGGTGGGCTGACCGACGTGAAAGCCGCTGGACCGAAATGAAAAAGAGCGAGATTCCACGCCGCACATTGATTTCTCAGCTTTTTGGTATTCGTAAACGGAATCTTCGACAGAGGGATAAAGACTAGTGAGTGAAATTCAGGGCGCGGGATATTATTGTTATATGGTGGAATGCGCCGATGGGACTTATTACACCGGGTGGACAACTGACCCGGATCGGCGGGTTAAAGAACATAATGCGGGGAGAGGTGCACTTTATACAAAATTCCGTCGGCCAGTTGAGTTGATTTATCTGGAAGAAGTAACTGACCGGCCCACCGCCCAACGCAGAGAATATAAAATCAAAAAACTAACCCGGGAGAAGAAAGTCAACTTAGTCCGGGAATTTGAAGAAAATTGTTGAGCTTATAAAGTTGGATTATTAAAGAGGATTGATTATGACGAAACCATTGGATTGGATTGAAACCGAATTGCAAGCTTTAAGAGATACCGGTCTTTATAACCAGATCAGGACGCTGGAATCTCCCCAGGGGGCCTGGCTGGTGGTAGATGGGGAAAAAGTATTAAATTTTTGCGCCAATAATTACCTTGGCCTGGCAAATCATCCCCGCCTGGTAGAGGCAGCCAAAAAGGCTGCGGATAAGTATGGAGTGGGACCGGGTGCAGTGCGTACTATTGCCGGCACCATGGACCTGCATGTTGAACTTGAAAGACGCTTGGCGGCGTTTAAGAAAGTGGAGAAAGCGATCACTTTTCAATCCGGGTTCAGCGCAAACCTGGCAACAATCCCCGCACTGGTTGGAAAAGAAGATGTGATATTTTCTGACCGGCTGAATCATGCCAGTATCATCGACGGCTGCCGGTTGGCTAAAGCCAAAATTATTCCCTATGACCATTGCTCCCCGGCTTCCTTAAAAAGGTCTTTGGATGAATTCCGGGCGGATTTCCGACGAGCGCTGGTGGTGACTGATGGAGTCTTTTCCATGGATGGTGATATTGCTCCATTGGACGAAATCTATGAGGTTACCCGTGATTTCGATGTGATCCTGATGGTGGATGATGCTCACGGAGAAGGTGTGCTGGGTGAAGGGGGCAGGGGCATTGTGGATCATTTTAAACTGCATGGCAAGGTGGATGTGGAGGTCGGTACGCTCTCCAAGGCATTCGGGGTGGTGGGTGGTGTAGTGGCAGGACATCCCCTGGTCGTGGAATGGCTTTATCAGCGCGGACGGCCATTCCTATTCTCTTCCGCAATGACAATGCCTGATGTCGCTGCTTGTATTGAAGCAGTGAAAATGCTGGAATCATCAACAGAATTGGTTGATCGACTCTGGGAGAACGCGGCTTACTTTAAAGAGGAAATGAAAACCCTGGGATTTGACACCGGGAAGAGCGCTACACCCATCACACCGGTGATGTTGGGAGAAGCTCCCTTGGCTCAAAAATTCAGCCAGAAGCTCTTTGAAGAAGGCGTTTTTGCCATGTCAATTGGCTTTCCCACAGTTCCACAAGGGGAAGCCCGTATCCGGGTGATGATCTCCGCAGCGCACAGCAAAGAAGATTTAGATCAAGGTCTGGCTGCTTTTGAAAAAGTCGGCCGTGACTTGGAAGTGATCAGCTAAAAACTTATAATAAGAAATTTGTGTTTACCAACGCGGGTTTTTTCTAAGATTACGGTTCTTATGATTGTTGTGTCATAGTAATGAGTTCTGAGGATCAGTTTGGTTGTGTTATTGTTGCT
>CBDVDO010000289.1:0-2812 GCA_965372765.1 uncultured Anaerolineales bacterium | reverse complement strand
ATCCAACCTAAAGCTGAGCGTAATTTTGCTCAATTTATTTCCTCTCTGTTCCTAATCCGTAATATTCACCGCGAATTTATGAAATTGCCTGGTCACCGAGCCAAAAAGGAGACATTGACAAACAAGTTTGTCCATGCCGCCCATCGCCCATCCCAAAAATCCAACCTATGGAATAACAACCTCATCGGTGTAACATTTTGTCATCATCGTCTCACACCAACAGTATTCAAGAGTGTAGCTCCCTGAAGGCAAATCAACAATCGTTGACTCCACATCATAACAGCACAAACAATAACAAGGATGCGTAAGGATCTCTTTTTCCGTTAGCCTGAGCAGATTGCCTTGGACCAACAAGGAGACTTCAATATCATCAGGACAGCAGTTATAAGTCGCATTCTTGTGGATTAAATGAATCCTGTCGCCTTCTGCAATGACTTCAATCTGATCCTCGCCGCACCACGGGTACTGATCCTCTGATGAAATGATTTCGGGTCCCGGCAAACAGCCGCTATTTGAATATTCTTCAATCCTTGGAAAAACAGGGCAAAGACAATCGACACGACCGAACTCGCCGGCAAAGGCCTCAAGGCGGGAAAGATCGGTATCAACAATGCGGAAATATTCGGCAAAATCCGCCAGGTCGGTTCCGTCCACATCTCCATCATGATCCTTATCAAAGTAACATATTGCAGTGTCAACAACTTTCACAGTGAGCTTTGCCTTGTCTTCATGGCCAAGGGTATCAATGGTCCACACCGGCAATTCATACTTTCCAGGGCCACCGGTCACAGATTCCACTATATATGTGTAAATGCCATCTCCGTCATGATCGATCATTTCTACAATGACGATGCAGTCAGCGCCAGGGAGACAATCCACCCCCAGTAGCTCGGTGATGTCCACAGTTACTTTTTCAACCTTATTGTAAGGATAAACAACTTCATCACCATCCGGACCTTTGGGAGCAATAATGCCCACTTCTGCGGACAACAAAACTTTACCCCCTACGGCCACCGGATCCGGTATGGCCATTGTCCTTTTGATTTCTACCCAACTCGTAATCACAAAGAGGTCAATATCTTCTGAAGAGCGAGCGCCGTCATAGTCAACAGCCTCTGCCGGCAAGCGGTGAGAACCATAGGAAGCCAGAGGAGAAATCTCCGCCTTACCCTGGAAAAGGACACAGCGGCGGTCATCAGGATCGAGCCGGGTTCGCTCTAAAACGACTATGCCACCTCCGATGGACCGAACGTCCACTATGACTTTTTCAATATCGCCGGGACCATCCAGGTCTTTGACGGAGACGTAAAAATCAACAGTCCGGCCGGCATACACTGTTTGCGGTTCAGCCCAGGCTCGGCAAATTTCCGGAGCATGGTTTTCGTAGTGGAGAATAACCCCCTGATTTCCTACTGCCCAGGCATCTGTACCCCCAGCCAATGCGATATCATTGAGCTTTCCAGGATTATTCCAAGGAAAATGCTTCCAGTTATCACCACCATTGCCAGTTTGAAATAAAGTCATCAAAGCAGAAATATTGGAATCGGAATCCTCATAAGAGTAATTACTGAGCCGATAGCCCACGAGCCATCCATGATTGTCATCTACAAAGCTGGTTGCGTTAAACTGTGGTAAAGGTAAATTGAAAGGCCAGGGGAACCCTTGATGCTCCCAGCCTTCAGAGACCAGGTGGAGGATGGCGCCTTCTTCTCCAACTGCCCAGCCAGGAAGGACACTATCCGTATTTGCACGGGAGGCCTTAATTTCCAGGTCTGTAAGTGCCGGAAGAGTGGCGGAAGAAACAGGAAGAAAGTCATTAATTTCCCAGGTTTCGCCGCCATCTTCAGTATGGGCGATGAATCCGTTTCTTGTTTCCGGAAAATTCATATTGTATTGATGGCCTGCTACCCAACCCCATTTTGATGATATCCAACGCGTGGCTGTCAGGTTTTGCCGTATTTCAGGGATTACCCAGAACCCTATTGGCTTTTCCTCCCACGTATTGCCGCCATCCCTGGTTGCCAGGTAATAAAAACCGTCTCCTACAACCCAGCCTTCTCGGTTATTTAAGAAAAAAATATCATTCAATCGTTTGATGCGGGGCAACGCTTCAGGTTCGACGGCCGTCCATATATTACAAGGATATTGGCATTCCCAAGTTTGCCCGCCATCTCTGGTGCAGAAAATAACTCCAAATTGGACAGGAATGGGATAGATGTCTTCGGCTTCAACACCAAGCAGAGTTATTTCTCCGGCAACCCATCCATTCTCATGATCAAGGAAGCAAACGCTTTGGAAATGACATGTTCGTGGATAAGGAAATACAGAGAACACCTGATTCAATACGCTCGCACTCATGACCTTCCAATTCAGGCCGCCATCCAACGTGGCCAAGATGGCGCCGTTTTCACCCACTGCCCAACCGTGGTCATTGTCAACAAAATTTACTGCGGTTAAATTAGAAGTAGTACCACTTTTCTGATACTCCCAATCCTTAGCCGATAATTCCTGTGCACTCACCATGAAAATAAATGTGATCAAGCAAACCCACAAAAACGACCTTTTCATCTCCTCCCCCCTTATCCTGCTATTGCAATATCAAAAGACCAGTTCAGACTACCTGGCGAATGTTCCCATTTGTTCCAATTTTCTGAAAAGTTATTAAAGGTATCCCGGTTATTGTAAGCTTCACAGGCGAGTTCAATACACCCAATCTCGGTTAATCCCCGTTTTTTCTGCTATCAACCCTTTTATCACCCTATTCACAATCGGTCCTTCCAAAGTCTGCCGCGAACAGAGCGAGATCACTTCC
>CBDVDO010000288.1:0-2824 GCA_965372765.1 uncultured Anaerolineales bacterium | reverse complement strand
GGATGGTTTTCTTATCTCAGCCATGATGATAAACAGGACAAACCAGCGATTACCCGGGAATTGTTGTACCGGGTCTGGGGATTTGCACGACCATACCGCCTCAGAGTAACCGGACTGTTGGTAACTATCCTGGTTATCTCCGGAATCTCTTTAATTTCCCCTCTTTTATACCGTGATTTGATTGATACGGCTATTCCCAATCGGGATGTGGCTCGGTTAAATTGGTTGGCTTTAGGTATGATTGCAATCCCAATTGTCAATGGAATAATTGGCGTTTGGCAGAGGCAGTTGAATGCTTCTATTGGAGAAGGAGTAATTTATGATTTACGCCGGGAGCTTTATAGCCGTCTCCAGCGTATGTCTATGCGGTTTTTTACCCAGACTCGAACAGGGGAATTAATGTCCCGGCTCAATAATGATGTAATTGGAGCGCAAAGGGCTATCAGCAACACCATGGTGACGATCATCTCTAATATTGTTACTCTGGCTGCCACTTTGAGTATTATGATTGCTCTTGAATGGCGGCTAACTCTCCTGGGATTGGTGATATTGCCATTTTTTATTTTGCCAGCACGCCGGGTGGGAAAGGTCCTGCGCAACCTGAGACGGAAATCGTTGGAAAATAATGCCGAAATGAATGCGTCCATGAATGAAACACTCAATGTTAGCGGCGCATTACTGGTCAAACTTTTTGGACGCGAAAAACACGAACTTGATCGTTTTCAACATAACGCAGCTGAGGTTAGAGATATCGGTGTTCGATCCGCAGTGATTGGCCACTGGTTTTTTATGCTGCTCAGTGTGGTCAGCGCGATAGGTTCGGCGGTTGTGTTCTGGGTGGGTGGTCACCTTGTGCTGCAAAACGAGTTCACAATTGGCACAATTGTGGCATTCGGCACCTATCTTACCGGGATGTACGGTCCTTTAATGGCGCTAACAAATGCCCAGGTCCAGTTTGCTGAGAGTCTGGTTAGCTTTGAACGGGTTTTTGAGGTTTTGGATATACCTATTGCAATTCAAGAGATCCCGGGCGCACAAGTTTTGCGAGAGGTTGAGGGGCGAATAAAATTTGATAAGGGATCTTTCGCTTATCAAGGGTCAGGAAGAGATGATATTGGCCTGCAAGAGATTCCCCGTTTTTCCTGGCGGGGATCGGGAGAAGCTCACCTGAAGCGCGGCCGGGAAAGGATAAATGATGAAGACGTTCACGAGGCAGACGACAAACCTCTAATTTGGGCATTAGAGGATATTGATTTTTCAATTGAACCCGGGGAGTTGGTTGCACTGGTGGGACCCAGCGGAGCTGGAAAAACAACCCTGACCTATATGCTGCCGAGGTTATATGACCCGACAGAAGGACGGATATTAATTGATGGACAGGATTTAAGAGAGGTGACTTTGTCTTCACTGATAGGGAACATGGGTATGGTCACCCAGGAAACTTATCTGTTTTATGACACAATCCGGACCAATTTGCTCTATGCCCGTCCTTCCGCAAGTGAGGAGGAGTTAATTACAGCGGCGAAAACTGCCAATATTTACGATTTTATTCAAAGCCTTCCTGATGATTTTGACACTGTAGTTGGAGAGCGGGGATACCGTTTAAGCGGAGGGGAACGCCAACGGGTTGCGATAGCGAGAGTGGTACTGCGGGATCCGCGCATATTGATCCTGGATGAAGCTACCTCAAGTTTAGATTCTCTGTCTGAAGAATTAATTCAAAGTGCACTCAAGCAAGTGATGAAGAACCGTACCAGCCTGGTCATTGCTCATCGTTTATCCACTATCCTGGCTGCTGATAAAATCCTGGTTTTGGATCACGGGCGTTTAGTTCAGCAGGGCACTCATCAAGACTTGATTAACCAGGGTGGTCTTTACAAGACCCTTTACGAAACGCAGTTTAAAGTTAAATGAAATACCAGGAGTGGTATTTGCTCCAGGCATTTTGATTCAGTTCATTTGTTGATCTATTAATTTTTTTTAGCAGATATGATAAAAAATCTAATCTAAGAATAATAGAAAAATATTGATAGTAATAAAAAAAAGAAGGTTTCTGCTCTAAAAAAAATAAACAAAATTCAACTCTTTCTGGTTCGGTTCAAGGTAAATTTCCCAGATTTGATGAGTATGATATGCTATAGAAAGCACCACGGGGCGACGAAATATATATCTTAGGCGAGTGTTTAGATGGCACCCCGGACCTTTGAAATTCTATGAAAAGAATACTCGGTGAACGATTAAATATTGATTGGAAAATTGCGGTTATTACAATAGTCAGCACTTTGTTGATCATGGCTGACTATTACTACAGCCCGACTTCCCGCAAATATTTGGACAGCATATTGCTTTTTGTAATTATCCCCTTGGGAATCACAGTTTTCGTTTTTAAGGAAAAACCTTCGGATTATGGTTTCAAGTTGGGGGATTGGAAAACCGGAATGCTGCTGACATTCCTGGGATTGCTTTTTATGGGTCCAATTATCTGGTTTCTAGGCACCAGGAATTCCGGCATGCAAGGATATTACAAATATTCCCAGGATGGATTAATTTGGAAGAAGGCTCTTGAGCTTTTTGGTTGGGAATATCTATTCAGGGGATGGATCTTATTCGGATATGCACGTAAATACGGCCCGGACGCGTTGTGGATTCAAGCCGTGCCATTTGCTGTTGCTCATCTTGGCAAACCGGAAGTTGAGACACTCTCCACAATATTTGGCGGATTTGCATTTGGCTGGGTCGCCTGGCGTACTGGATCGTTCGTTTATTCTTTCCTTATCCATTGGTTTATCGCCGCCCTAATCGTGATCGTGTCTGCCAGTGGAAT
>CBDVDO010000287.1:0-2879 GCA_965372765.1 uncultured Anaerolineales bacterium | reverse complement strand
ATAGGTTTAACTTAACATGGAACGCTCTGCTCCGCAAGGGGTACGTGTCTTTGTTGAAAATAGGTTAAGGTGTCATTCGGTTTCCAGGATCAGGAACTCCTGTCAGGTCATAGGTCATTGCCCCAGTTATCCTCACCGGGGTGATTTCCCCTTCTGGGAGTTCTCCTTCCACAATCACCATACCATCAATTTCGGGAGCATCCCGGTAAGAACGTCCAAGCGAGATCATCTCTGTTGAACCATCTACGATTCCCTGCCCTTCAATTAGTACGTCTAATGTTTTTCCTACCAGAGCCTGGTTTTTTTGAAGAGATATCCTCTGCTGGGTTAACATCAATCGTTCTTTTCTTTCTTTTTTTTCAGCTGCCGGGACAGGATCGCCAAGAGCTTCAGAGGTTGTGCCTGATTCGAAGGAAAATTCAAATACGCCGACCCGGTCAAACCGGACCTCCTTGATGAAATCAAGCAGGGATTCAAATGCTTTTTCAGTTTCACCCGGATAGCCCACTATAAAGGTAGTTCGCAGGGCCAACCCGGACATTTCTTTTCGCAGTTTTTCCACTGTCTTATAGACCCAATCCATATTTGCTGGACGCCGCATACTTTTTAATACCCCCGGGTCCGCATGCTGGAGAGGAATATCAATATAAGGTAATATTTGTTGATTGGCAGCCATAACCTCGATCAACCGGTCTGTTATATACCCAGGATAGGCATATAAGATTCGGATCCAATCCACCGCTGGTGCTGCCCGGGTCAATTCCTCCAGCAAAACCGCTAAGCCGTCTTTTTGTCCCAGGTCATGTCCATAATCAGTGGTATCCTGTGCGATCAGGTTGATCTCTCGAACTCCCTGTTTCTGAAGATACCGCGCATCCCGTAAAATATCTTCCAGCGAACGACTGACAGATGTTCCTTTGATCTTGGGAATGGCGCAAAAGGCACAGGGGCGGCGGCAGCCATCTGCAATTTTCAGGTAAGCGCTGTTTCCCTGGATATGGGCCTCTACTATTCCCCGCGGAGAGCGGCCGATCTTTTCGACATCCGGTAAGTGATACAGAGGTTGAGGATGCCCTCCCTCTCGCAGGTTTTTTATTACCTGAAGGATATCCATCCACCGCCGTGTACCAATCACTCCATCAATCCCGGGGACCTGCCGGACAACATCTTCACCGTAACGCTGGGTAAGGCAGCCCGCGGCAACCAGCAGCTGACCTTTTTCTTTTACTGATGCCAATTCCTTCAAAACAGCATAGGATTCTTCCCGGGCTGGTTCTATAAATCCGCAGGTATTGACAATCAGAAATTCGGCTTGTTGGGGATTCTCTTCTACTGAAAACCCATCCCCCTGCAGCATCTGGGCAATAGAATTGGAATCAACGGTATTTTTAGCACATCCAAGAGATACCAGGTGAAAGGTTTTCTTCTTCATTAATTGATTGTTTTTCCAGATATTTTTGCTACGGCACTGGGGTTGTTGTTTGTGTTGGTGTAGAAGTAACCGCAGGTGTTTCCGTCGGAGTCGGTGTAATTGTTACTAATGGTGTTGGCGTGGCTATTCCTTCAGCAGTATATACTCGGTTTATTACTTCACCGTAAAGGCCCATTACACCCAAATCCAGCTGATTATAGATCACTTCTACTCCGGCAGCGTTCCCGGTCAGGATTTCGATCCTCAATTCCCCGCCGAATAGTTTTACACTTCCTGGGAGTAATCTGCCTTCAAAAGCCAAGATATTGTCAACTGTAACCCTCACCCAGGATCTCTGGATGATGATTAATTGAATCTGTATTTTTTCATTCCCGGTTAACTGCGGAGTGGATGTTGGCTCTCCTTCCTCAGCTTCAAGCTCTGCAGATTCCAAGGTAAGAGCTATATCAACTCCAATCTCTCCCGGTGTAATTAAGGGCTGCTCCGGAGTTGGTGTATGAGTATGTGACGGCAGCAATATATCCGCCACGCCTGGAATGGTTGCAGTAGATTCAGGAGTTGATCCTTGATTCCCAAATATCAGCACGCTGGACCATATCGACACACTTGCAATCAACAGCACTGCCCCAGCCCATAATATCGTTGGATTGGCGACAAAGCGGCGCAACCAGACCCGTAGAGGAATAGAACTGCCCGTATCTGGTGCATGCTTACGGACCTTAGATAACCGGGTCTGCAGCACTTCTGCATAGTTTAATAACAACGGCTCTGGATCCAAGCCCAGGAATTGAGCATAATTCTTAACCATCCCCCTCCCCTGAACCGTGGAGGGCAGCTCTTCAAGACTGCCATTCTCAATTGCTGTCAAATAGCGTTCCGGAATAAATATCTGGTTTTCTACATTGGGTAGTGTAAAGCCCAATCTTTCCCGCTGGGTTTTTAATATTGCTCCAATCTCTCCCAGGGGTTGAGTTTCTTTTGACATTGAGGATATTTTTGATTCGTCTTGAGGAGGTTTAAGGTCACCGGAAACTTCCTCGTCTTCAGACAATCTCAATTGGGCGATCAGGGGGGAAGGATCCAGGTCAAGGGCTCTGGCATACGCCCGGACAAAACCTTTTTGCTGCACAGAGGAAGGTAAAACATCAAAATTACCCGCTTCAATCGCGGATAAATACTTCACCCGGATGCGCGTCAAAACAGAAATCTCATCTAATGTGAGTTTCTGTTCTTCCCGGGATTGTTTTAATATCTGTCCAATCGTGAGTTTGTTATCAACCATATATCAATACAAAGACCGGTCTGGCCAGCTGTTTGGCTGATCCCAGACCGGTTTGTTTTTCATCTACAGGCTGTGGAACTCTTACTCAGTCTTGTCTTCTTCAGCCTCGTCTTCCTCGATTTCTACTTCCGCAACCTCTTCAGTCAGATCAGCTTCGGCTGCAGG
>CBDVDO010000286.1:0-2889 GCA_965372765.1 uncultured Anaerolineales bacterium | reverse complement strand
TATCTTTTAGTGATAAAAAAGTCATTTTCTTCTCCTATTAAAATCTCAACGGTATAAAGGGATATAACTGGTTGGCAGCCTCAGAGAGATATTTGCCTGCCAGATTCCAACCGGCGAGAGATATGAAATAAATTCCTAACCCTGCCAAGAGAAGGGCAGAGACCAATATCAGCGAGCGCCGGGCTTCAGATCTCAGGGTCAGAGTCTTGCCCATTAGTATGATCAGGACCATTGAGACGCTGATCATGGTGATGTAAAAGGATAAAATCAGCAGCACTGCGAAGCGTGGACCCTTATTCCAGGCTGCCAGCACAGCCGGACCCAACACCAGGCTCCACCCCAGGTAGGAATTTGGGTTAAGTAAATTCACCAGGGTTGCCTGCAGGATAGTTTTTGGCCCGGATTGTGCTTCCTCCGTTTTGACTTCCTGATAATTTTTCCAGGCCCGCAGTGAAGACCAGGCGAAAAAGAGAAGTACTACTCCCCCGGCTAACTGCAAAAGGTCCCGGAACGCACCCGGCAAGTAACTCAAGAGGGTCAGCGCTATCAGGGCAATGGGTCCATCACTGATCAGGGGAGCGAAAGCTGCCGGCAGAGTACGCCACCAGCCATCTTTAGTGACCCTGGAAAGAAAAAACGCCTGCAGCGGTCCCGGCTGCAAGCCGGCAGCCAGCGCAAAGCTGGCACCGATCAGCAGATACCGCAGCATAACCGCTCACAAATTGGGGGTTGAGGGAATAAAAACATGGTTTTGATTAGCTGGTTATGATCAGGTCCCAGGATTGCGGCGGAGTCTTTATCCGGAGGGCGGGTTTACCCAGGACTTTGCATTCTGTCAGTGGATTTTCCATTTGGTTGAAGAAATCCAGCGTTTTTGATTTGAGAATCAGGGCAGACAAAGGAAATTCTTTTTCCGGTAGACTCTCGCTCAATGGGGCAGCTTCCCGGGAATAGATCTTTACCTCTCCCAGTTCCAGTTTGCCTTCCCGGAATGGCTGCCCGGTCAGGGTGCTCAGCCCGGCGAGGTCCCCTTCTTCGAGGTCAAAGACCAAACCGGTGATGCCGGTAACCTGGTTGGGGTGTTTGGTTTTGGGATGTGTGGCCGGGAAGGGTTTTTCGCATTCAGTTATCCAGACGAAAGTATCCGGAATCACACTGCGGGTGAAGTTAAGGTAATTCCAGCCTGGTTGGTATTCTTCCTGGTTCCCCTCGTAATTTTCATGCAGCAGGTAGGGTTCCCAATCCTCAAACTCTACCTGGAATTCCTGGATGCTTTTTTGTGATTTTTCCGCCAAAGACAGACTGATCCCCGGGGTGTAGGGAACCATGCCGGGAGGGATAAAGTCCAGGTAAGCCTGGTGGTCAGTAACTTCTATACATTCCAGGCAGGGACAGGACGAAAAATCAATAAAATTGAGGGTCTGGGCGCCAGCGTAAGTGGACACCTGCGGCCGGCAGCTAAAACCAAGTCCCTGGAGCAGGTCCAGATCCTCTCCCTGGTATCCGTGGCTGTAAATGTTTTGAAGAGAAAGTGTGTTCATAAATGATGGCGTTTGATTCTTGGGCAGATATAGCTATTTATTTTACCTGGGAATTTCGGATAGAGAAGAAACCACAAGCAGATCAAATCCCCTCCCTTATTTCCAGGCCACCGAACTATCGGCGGTCCATTCCAGTGGGAGTATTTTGAGTTTTTTCTACAACAATAATTTTCTCGACTTACCGGAGGCTCAAGACAGCTGAATAGGATAACTGTTTACAACTTACTATTCACTGCTTTCTGGTTACTTAGCAGCACGATCCTCGACTGGTCTAAGTTCCATAACCGTGGGTGGTTTCAGCAGCAGCCAGGCGCTGATTCCCAGGGAAATCAAGATCAGAATCCCGCCGATTAGAACAGCTCCAACGGGTCCAAAGAGCTCATTTACTTTTCCATAAAGGAAAGCTGTCAGGGCAGCTGCACCAATTGTGAGAACCAGGGAGATGATTAATGCTATTGTTGTCTTCATTGGTTTGGCTTGAAGAGAAAATAAGGGAGCGAGTTGGTTTTCGATAACTGACAGCACCTGGTTTGTTACCGCCTCGTTTTCCAGTTCCAGGCGAGCAGATTTTTCACTCCCTTTAACCTGGTAGTACACCTGCAGGGAACTCACAATCTGTCGAACCCGGGTGATGCTTTCCAGGGGAATGACAATTTTCTTTTTAAACAGGGTATCAGGAAGTTCGCCTTCGTTAATCGCTGTACGGATCCGGGACAGGTTTTTGGGCGCAGTCTCCGCACTGATCAGCTCTTCCTTTCCCAGCAAGGTGAGAAAAATACGGGAACGCTGGGCGTAGAGCCAGGTTTGATATCCGCCGAGAGTGCCTTTTCCTTGAGGAGCGGTTTCAGGTTCAGGTTTTACAGGCCGGAGATTTTCCAGCGTTTCCCGGGCCATTTGGTTGTTCGGGTTTATGCGCAGCACCTGATTCAGGCAGTGCGCCCGCTGCTCACGAGGGACAAGGCCGGACATCACCCACCAGGCCCGCTCACTGTTGGGGTCTTTTGCCAGCACATCGCGTAAAATCTGGAATCCAGTCCTGGTATCACCGGCTTTGATTGCAGTCTCTGCCTGTTGAATTTGTTCTTGCATAGTGTTCCTCCTCATTCCTTAGTATAAAAAGAATCCGGATGGCTGTCAAATGAGGAAAGGTCCATCCGGGACCTGTTCGGAAGCCAGAGCTGCCTGGTAGCGGGGACCCAGGCTTGAAGGAAAAAATCCCTCGGGAGCGAAATTGGCACACTGGTAAGAGGGGGGAGATTTTTGCCCCATCGCTAAAACCTATTATAGTGTCATTTACCCCGTTCTGTCAGCAGGAATTCAACCGTATTCCTTAAAATAAAAACCCCCT
>CBDVDO010000285.1:0-2899 GCA_965372765.1 uncultured Anaerolineales bacterium | reverse complement strand
AACTCAAGAGCAATTTGAAGCAGCAAGGTGGATTTTCCGATTCCAGGGTCTCCGCCAATTAAATTGATGGATCCGGGCACTAAACCGCCTCCTAAAACGCGGGAAAATTCCTCATGTTTTAACTGGATGCGGTTTTCTTCATCGGAATGGATATCTTGGATAGGCCGCGGCACGGATGTTGCATTAAACCGGGAGAAGGATGCTGTTGATGATGGGGTGCTTTTTTCTACCTGTTCTTCAATCAAGGTGTCCCAATTTCCGCAAGAGGGGCAGCGTCCCAGGTAGCGCGGATTGGTGTATCCACAATTCTGACAGACGTATTGTGCATAAGATTTAATCATGTATCCATTATAAACGGGTTTACCAACCGGATGGGAATGGCAGTGAAAAAAATGGATAATATCAAACGAATTAACCCTTGTAAAATAGAAAAATCCGGCTATAATAAAACCAGAACGTATGTTCTGTTTTGTCTCAATCAAACAATTAGGAAATTCCCGCCAGTCAGGAGTTTCCTTGCAGGGAGGTTTCAATGGATATAGGAATGCTGTGGTTTGATAATGACCAGAAAGCCAGCATACCCAGTAAGATAGAAAAGGCAGCCAGTTATTATCAGAAGAAGTATGGGAAAAAACCCAATCTTTGTTATGTTCATCCCAAGATGGTAAAGGGGGACAAGGACAGGAAAAATGGATCCAACAAGTCATCTGGTCCTGGATCCATGACAATTGGCAAGGTCCTGGTCCTCAAGAATGAAAAAATCCTTCCGGATCATTTTTGGATTGGAATCAGTACGGCTGAAGATACGATCAGTTAAGGGTGGGTGATATAGATTTCCCAGCTTCCCCAGTAGTATTCATCGGATTCGTTCTGACAGGTGGGCACCTCAATATCAGACACGATCAACCCGCTGTCCGGAAAACTCACTTGATAAGTTAATCCCGGTTCAGCTGAGAAATCCGCATACCCCAACCCTAATTCCGGTTTTAGTCCCGTATAAAATATTTCTATTGGCTCTGTTCCCAGGGAGATCTGAATAGCCACGCCCGGAATGCCATCACCAGATCTGTTGGTCGCAACGACCTGAATGAGCGCTTCTCCCAG
Source organism: uncultured Anaerolineales bacterium (assembly GCA_965372765.1). Classification (GTDB taxonomy): domain Bacteria; phylum Chloroflexota; class Anaerolineae; order Anaerolineales; family UBA11858; genus B10-G9. The sequence goes on along the minus strand of CBDVDO010000285.1, from coordinate 1,795 downwards.
GGTGGGATCACATATATCTGAGGAATCCTGGAGGATAAACGGGGGAGAGTCTGTAGGAAGCGGCGTTTGAGAGCTGACTGGCTCTTCGGTGGAAGTGGCAGGGTTGTCCGGGTTATTTTCCTCATTTTCTTCTGTATTTTCAGGCGAGTCAGTAGCTGCAGCAGTTCCGGTAGGCGAGATTGGCGGGTTCTCTGCCGCCGCAAAAGATTGAAGCGCTGCGGATAAATTAGCAAGGATGACTGCCATTTCATGATCTCCACCCTCGGCCAGAAAACGCTGTGCCTGGGCAGCTAACGCCAGGGCAGGTTCATCATCACCTATTAAATTCAACCGGGCTTCTGCCCGGGGAAGATTATTGTTGGCCTGGTAAGCCCGCGAAATCAATAACCGGTAGATATCCTTGTAATCTGATCTCAGCAAGCTTGGATGAGTATCCACCTGGGAGATAGGAGAAATTACCCAGGAGTAAACTATTCCCATGATTAAACCCAAGATCAAACCCGTTAATAAGTACCAATTCCCGCGATTTTGATCCATTGGATTAGTTATTCTCCTTCAGGGCATTATGCAAATCACGCAGCAAGAACATGTCCGGCAGAGTATATTCAGCCTGGGACGCGAATTTTAACGACTCTTCAACAGTATGCAGCGGGGATTTATTCTTTAGTAAAGTTAACCGGTTCATCGCCCAATCCAGGTCATTGGATTGATGATACACCTCTGCAACCATGAGAGTGTAATCAGTTTTATAATCAATTCTCAGAGTATCGAGAGTGGTATCCTGATAACTTACGGGATTAATTACCCAGCCGTATAGTAACCCCAGCCCTAAACCCAGGAGCAGCACAATAAAAAAAAGTGTCCAGCGTGACATGGTTTACCTCTTTCAATTTAGTCCTCCTAATTGTGCCATAGAGAAAGAGAAGAGACAAGCCATCTTGCCCGAAAATACGGAAAGAATTGCCTTCAAAACTAAAGTTTCATCGCCTGTTAAGGGATTATTAGAATAGAATCACGCTTCTTGACGCTGTTCAGAGCTGATGATATAGTTACCGCGGAGGCAGTAAAAATATGGATAACCATCACAGGGAAGATGGAGCGAATCAATCTCAAAAAGAACATAGCGCAGGTTTCTTGTCTGGTTTCCGGAAACTTCTGGGAAATATTTTAGAGGGAGAAAACGGTAAACAGATAGCGACGATTGCGGGAGTGGTTCTGCTAGCAGCGATTGTTATCATTGCTATGCGGGTGTTTTATCCTAACTCACAGGATGCCCCGGGGGAATTATCTGTCTTTGCGGAAGAAACGGTTGAAGATGATCAAGTTGAGGGTCAGAACGGAGCATCGGGGGGGGCTTTGGAGATGCCCAGTTTTGTTATTGATCAGGCCAGTCTCCAGTATGGCATCCAGCGGGTGGCTTTAATTCATACCTCCATTCCTACCAGAGCCCGGGTGGACGTGTTAATTTACACGGTAGAACAGGGCGATTCATTGTTTGGTATTGCTGAAACTTTCGGGTTAAAACCAGAGACAATTTTATGGGGTAACTTTGATACCCTGGCGGATAACCCGCACACACTTCAACCCGGTCAGGAATTGAATATTCTCCCAATTAACGGCACTTACCACGAATGGAGAGAGGGGGAAAGCTTAATCAAGGTTGCCGAGTATTATGGTGTTGATCCCCTGGAAATTATCCAATGGCCCGGAAACAAGATTGACATTTACGATTTTGATATTGATAACCCCATTTTTGCAGCCGGACAGCAGCTAATAGTTCCGGGTGGTGCGCGAG
>CBDVDO010000284.1:0-2905 GCA_965372765.1 uncultured Anaerolineales bacterium | reverse complement strand
GGACCTGTTGTAGTCATAGTTGCCCTGGCTTTCTGGGGCATGATATGGGGAATAGCCGGGATGATCCTTGCAGTACCGGTCAGCTCAGTGATTGTGATCATTTGCAGCCGGATACCGTCAGCCAGGTACCTGGCGGTTCTGTTTTCAGAAAAAGGTAATCTGCCCGAAATAGAAGACTGAAATTGGTTATTTTTAGAATTTAAACATTAGGATCATTGTTGTTAATTTGACCTCTTAAGTTGTGAGAAGTAAAACAAAGTTTATAATCATCCTGGCGATCTTTTTTACAGTTCCTTCTCTCATGCTTAAAGCCCAGGATGAAACTTCCTCACCGGCGGTTACCAACCAGGTATGGCTTGATTTTAATGCCAGGTGGAAAGTTTCAAAACAATTTGAATTAAGAGGTAAAATCGGAGCCAAGACCATTTATCCGAATGAATGGAATAAGTTCTATACCACAGCCGAAATTTCTTACTGGATTCCCAAATTCAGGTTTAAAAAAGTCCAATACGACGAGAGGGTTTATTTCGGGATTGATTTCTACTCTGTTTATTTTATTGATCAGCCAAATGTGATAGAGATATCACCCTACCAGGGGTATACCCAAACCTGGCCCAAAACGAAAAGGTTTTCTATGCTGAACAATTTTGAATTGGGCCAGCGATTTCAATGGGACGTTGAGGAATGGAATTATTCATTCGGCCTAAAATTAAGCTATGAAGCCTCCATCATTTTTATGTTTCACGGTGATGTCTGGAAACACGGCAAAGGATTTTACCTGAGTGCCAGTGCCAAATTTTGGTGGAACCTGATTGCAACTACTGTTTTCAACGATGTGATGCGAATTACCCCCGGAATCGGGTATCAGATCAATCCCAAATGGAGGACAGCCTTTTACATAGGTTATAACCTCACCCGAAACCAGACGGTCGATGAGTTTCAAACCAACAATATTATCTATCGGTTAAGGGTATATTACACCATTCCTAATAAAAATAACAACTAATAACAAATTATACGATTATGAGTGAATATATAACTGAATTACTGCGCAACAATGACGTTCTACTGCTGTTTCTTGTACTTGCTATAGGATTTATCATAGGTGGTATTCGAATCGGGACATTTCAATTGGGTTCCGTTGTGGGAGTATTGATAGCGGGTTTATGGCTTGGAAACTATGGGTTTGAAGGTAATGCCACGATTCAATTTTTGGGTTTCGTACTTTTTATTTTTTCAGTAGGTTACCAGGCCGGGCCGAGATTTATCAAGGCCATGAAAAAGGACGGCAGGCGTTACCTGTCTATCTCCGTGATCGTTGCGGTGAGTGGTTTCCTGCTGTCGTATGGTTTCGCCCGGATCTTTGATTTCGAATACGGTTTATCTGCAGGTGTGTTGGCAGGGAGCCTCACATCAACACCTACACTTGCTGCAGCCGACGCTGCCGTGCTTTCTTCTGACTTTATTCCACCGGAGGGTTTTTCAATTGAACAGGTGAGGTCAAACATCACCACCTCCTATGCCATTACATACATCTTCGGATTGGTCGGACTGATCCTGATCATAAGACTGTTTCCGGGTTTGATGAAGATTGACCTTGTTGAAGAGGCAAAAAAACTTGAGTTTGAAGCCCAGAAATCAACAAAACAACCCTTGTTTTCACCAAGTGACCTGATCGTAAGGGCTTTCCGGTTAGAGAATGAAGAAATTACCGGTGTGCCATTATCTGTACTTTCTGGCCGGTCTGATTTTCAATTTACTATCCCAAAAATAAAACGTGATGGGGTACTGATCCAGACTACACCTGAGACGGAGTTTATGATCGGTGATTTGGTCTCGGTTGTCGGTGTAATGGAAGAAAAGGCAATGAAATCAGCAACTAAACGGGTGATTGGACCAAATGTACCTGATAAAGATCTTCTCCATTTTTCTACCGAATCAGCAAGAATTAGTATAATAAAGAAGAGGATGTCTGGTAAAGTCCTGGGGGAATTAATGATTCCTTTGAATTATGCATCTTTTGTTTCGAAGATCACACGCATAGGAGTTGCAATCGATGTATCACCCCATACAAAGCTGGAATTGGGAGATGTTTTGGACGTTACCGGTCCGAAAGCCGGATTGGAAGTACTGGGTAAGCAGATGGGACACCTGGAAATAGACATTGAAAAAACAGATCTGAGTACGTTTTCATGGGCAATTGTTTTTGGTCTCCTAATAGGCTCATTCACCATAAGTATCCTGGGTGTATCCATTGGGTTAGGCAGTGCCGGTGGATTATTGGGATTGGGATTACTTGTGGGTTACCTGAGGTCGGTGTTTCCGGTTTTTGGACGAGTACCCGCGGGTGCTCAATGGATATTTACCGAATTTGGATTGCTCCTTTTCATGGCCGGTGTTGGATTGATGGGCGGAGCGGGCTTATTGGATACAATTCAAAGTAACGGACTATTGTTAATGCTAACCGGCATAGTGGTTACCACCGTGCCCTTTTTCTTTGCTTACTTCTGGGGCAGAAAAGTATTGAAAATGAATCCTCTGATCCTGTTAGGGACTATTATTGGCTCCATGACAAGTGGAGGCGCATTGAACGTGCTGAATGACCAGGCTAAAAGTTCGGTGGCAAGTCTGGGTTATACAGGTGCCTATGCGTTTGCAAACATATTGCTTACGGTAGCAGGTGCGCTCATCATTTTACTATAAGTTTAGTGTGACTCTGAAAGCGGAAATTGATTATAACCGTAAAAATGCGCGATTGATCCTATGCGTTTTGTAAATTGCAAATAGTTATAAAATGAAGAAAGCTATCCTTTTTATAGTATGCTCTTTATTGGTTTTCTCAATCAATGCACAGGCACAAGATGACGTACTCATCGATAGTGCTGATAACAAACAACTGAGAAAA
>CBDVDO010000283.1:0-2906 GCA_965372765.1 uncultured Anaerolineales bacterium | reverse complement strand
CCGGATATCCTGGATGTCAGCGCTCAGGCAGAAACTGCCCGGGAAATATTGAGTCAACCGCTGGTATTAAAAATACCCGATGCGGCAGAACACGATCCCGGTCCCTGGTCTCTTTCTCCCCCGCAGCTGGTAGAGATGATGATCATAGACCGAATTTCCACGGGAGATGGAGCTTCCTACCGGGTTGCTCTTGACCCGGAGCAACTGCGGGATTACCTGGAGAAAAGAGCGAAGAAAATCAACCGTGAACCCCAGAACGCGAGAATGTACTTTGATGACGACACTCGCGAGCTGGTTTTGATTGAGCAGGAATTTATTGGACTGGAGCTGGACATTGATCAAACAATCATTAGGATCGAGGACCAGCTGGCAACAGGGAATCATGAAATAGCACTGGTTGTTGAGAAGACCCAGCCGGATGTTTCTGGGGAGAGCACAGCCGAGGAGCTGGGCATCATCCAATTGGTGAGCTCTCAGTCCACCTATTTTTTCGGGTCTGATTCCTCCCGGATCAACAATATTGAAACAGCGGCCGCAAAATTTCATGGCGTTTTTATCGCTCCCGGTGAAACCTTTTCAATGGCAGAGCAGCTGGGAGAGGTCAGTGCGGAGACCGGCTATTCAGAGGCCTGGATTATTTTTGGAAACCGGACTATAAAGGGTGTTGGGGGTGGTGTCTGCCAGGTTAGCACAACGCTGTTCCGGGCAGTTTTCTTTGGGGGTTTCCCGGTTGTTGAACGGTCCCCGCACTCCTACCGGGTTATGTATTACGAACAAAAACCCAATGGCGCCAATAATCCCAAATTGGCCGGACTGGATGCCACGGTGTATGTCCCCCAGGTGGATTTTAAATTTACCAACGATACTGAAAACTGGTTGTTAATGGAGACTTACCTGAATAAAGCCAGGAGATCGCTGACCTGGAAATTTTACAGCACTTCTGACGGCAGGACGGTTGATTGGAGCACAACCGGTCTGAAAAAGAGAGTAGACCCCCCGGATCCGATTTATGAGGAGAACCCGGAATTGGCAAAGGGAGTGGTAAGGCAGGTGGATTGGGCGGTTGAAGGCGCGACGGTGACTGTGACCCGGGATGTATACCGGGACGGTCAGAAACTGTGGCAAGATATATTTAGAACCAAATATCAGCCCTGGGCAGCGGTCTGTCAGTATGGACCGGGAACCAAAAATATGCCTCCTGAAAACCCTGACCCGGACGACCCCTGCAAAAAGAATTAAGATATAATTGAAACAAAAATTGACTCCAGCAGAGGAGGAGCAAATGGTAAGTAAAGAACTGCTTGAGATCCTGAGATGTCCTGCCTGTGTCCAAACCAGGGAAGGAACCCTGGATTATTACAAAGAAGCCTGGTTGGTTTGTAATGAATGCGGTCGGAAATACCCTATTCGTCAGGATATTCCTGTTATGTTGATTGACGAGGGAGATAAGTGGGTAGAAACGGCAGTGGAAGGTTTACCGGTACCGCCGCCCGAAAAATAATATACGTTGTATTAATTAAGGAACCCGGTCTTTCCAAAAGACCGGGTTCCTTTGTTTATCCCAACACTGTAATGTTAGGCAATTACCCCACCATGGCGTTTGTCCTGAGTGAAATCGAAGGGCTGCGCAAGAAGCGCACTTTAGGTCCTTAGACAAAGCCTGTCATGTCTGTCCTGCGACCGAAGGAAGTGCCGAAGTGAACGAAGATGAAGAGAGAGCATTGAATAGGTGGAAGATTGAAGCAATTGTGTAATCTCCAATTTCCTTTTCACCGAGTGATAAATCACCCAGTGCTCCCTCACCCGTCCTCGGGTGAGGACATATTACCAAACGCACCCGGAGCCTGTCCTGAGTGAAATCGAAGGGACGGGCGCTCAGAGCGTCTGGGATTTTTCCACTGCCTGTCACCTGGTATGATCACTCATCCCCCTTGAACTTCATGTTGCCAGGCGCTAAATCACACGGCTAAAAACTGCGCCCGATGGGCTTACAAAAGTAGACTGAGAAATAGTTTAGCCCAATCAATTGGGCGTCGTTTGCAGCGCTGTTTTGCAGCCCGGTCATTGATGGCCGGGATTCTGGTGAAAATAGCAAAGTTAGCTTTTTAGGACAGCCCCTTCTTTTGTTTATCCCAACATCGCTTTCATCCAGCAATCTGCCAGTACCTGGTGCCCGCGGTCTGTTGGATGAACACCGTCTTCCAGAAGCTGGCCAGGAGATACACCCTCAGCCGCCTGATCCAGGGCTCTTTGAAAAGGAACAAAAACCGCGTTAAATTCATCCGCAAGATCCCGGACGAACCCTTGCCTTTGGGTAATATCCGCGGACCATTCCCGGGTTACTTCTCCCGTAAGTAGAAGAAAGGGTTCGCAGAGCACAAGCCGGGTATAGGGCAGGGTTTGTCGGGTTTCTGTGAGTATCTTGTGGAACATTACCTGGTATTGTTCAGGATCTGAGCCCATACCCAGCATCACGTAATTCCAGGTGTCATTGACTCCGATTAAAATACTGATTAAATGCGGCAGCAAGCGCAGGGTATCCACTTCCCAGCGGCTTTCCATATCCTGAATTCGATCCCCGCTGACACCCCGGTTATACAGTTGCAGGTATTGATCCGGATAGTTTTCCAGAAGTGCAGTAGCAATTTTCCGGGCGTACCCAAGCCCCAGCCCATCCGGTGAGTTAGGACCGATCCGGGAGCGAGTCCGACTGGCATCGGTGATGGAATCTCCCTGGAAGAGGAGCACGCTGTGGGGCTTGAATGGCAGTTGAGTATCGGTCATGAAAATTTTTCCTCTGGGCTGGATTCTATAAGGTTCTTTTTCCGAGAACGATTAATTAGCAAATCAATCCCAAGGGCAAGCCCGACTCCCAAGGCGTTGGCGAAGTAGTCCCAGGGATCATA
>CBDVDO010000282.1:0-2920 GCA_965372765.1 uncultured Anaerolineales bacterium | reverse complement strand
CTCGGCATCGCTACTCTCGGCATCGCTACTCTCGGCATCGCTACTCTCGGCATCGTTACTCTCGGCATCGTCGGTCTCAACAATCTCTTCCGCCTCGACATCAGGATCGGCTTCTTCCTCTATATCGGTTTCCTCTGCATCTGCCTCGCTGCTCTCGGCATCTTCAGCTTCAGTCTCTTCAGTTTCAGATTCAGTTTCTTCCGTTTCAGTCTCTGCCGCATTATCCGCGCCAGTTTCGGTTTCTTCTGCATCGGTTTCTTCAGCGGAGGGGCTGTCATCTTCCAGCTTCAATTCTTCCGTTATCGCTAATTCCTCCGGGAGTGGTTTATAACCAATCATTACTTCCAGCGCGCTCTCGATTTGTTTGATGTAGGAAGGACCGATGCCGTCAATATCGTTTATGGAATCCGGTGTCAAGAGCAGCCGGTAGGCCAGCTCACCAACATTAGAATGTCCAGCTTCACCCAACAGGTTTTCCACCTTGGTGGGCAGGCCCAGGGTCATAATCGGCAGATCATAAGCATCATTAGGTACAGCTTTTTTGGTTGCCTGGATCCTGGCCTTCAGCTGTTTGGAAACTTGCTGCCGTTCTTTGATCAGGCCAGACTCTATACGACTATTAAAATTATGCAGTTCCCGGTACTCTTCCGGAGAAATCGGTCTTCCTTCTGCTTTTTTACCCATAATAGTCTCAATCCTGGGGAGCGTAGCCGCTTCCAGATCCTGGTAATGAGTATATTTGGGATCATCCTGAATCTTAAACAGCGTTTCGGATGTCGCTTCGAAAAGACCCTTGATATCTATCCGCCAGCCGGATAATTTCGCTGCCAGCCTGGCATTCTGTCCATTGCGTCCGATTGCCAAACTGAGCTGATCTTCAGGAACAACCACTGTTGCAGTCGGCATGCCGTCGGTTTCTTTATTGAGGTAAACGCTTAATACCCGGGCAGGACTTAACGCCTTTGCTATAAATTCTTCCGTTTTCGGATTCCATTCAATAACGTCTATTTTTTCGTCACTTAATTCCCGGACAATGGCTTGAATCCTGACCCCGCGGATGCCTACGCAGGCACCAACTGGATCCACCCCGGGTTTGAGAGCAGTCACCGCAACCTTGGAGCGGTACCCGGCTTCACGGGCGATTGACCGGATCTCCACCAAGCCCTGGTAAATCTCAGGGACTTCATTTTCCAACAGCCGGCGCAGAAAATCCCGATGACCACGGGAAAGAATAATCCGCGGCTCGCGGGTGGTCTCTTCTACATCCAGCAACAGGGCTCGAATGCGGTCATGCACCCGGTAATATTCTTTGGATATTTGCTGATTGCGGGGCATTTTGCCCTCTGCATTGATATTTAAACCAATTGTCAGCTCATGCCGGTGAACCGCCTGAATCACACCAGTTACTATCTCACCGATCTTGCCGCTGTAATATTCATATTGTGCGAGACGCTCAGCCTGGCGGATGCGCTGTTGAATTACCTGCCTGGCAGTCTGGGCTGCCACACGGCCAAAATCCTCCGGTGTGCTTACCACCATTTCCAGGTCACCGAACTCCGTATCTTCGTTTACTATTTTAGCTTCAGCAATGAGGACCTCAGTCCGATCATCCATAACATCATCAACGACTTCCTTTTCAACAAAAATGGTCACTTCCCCGGTTTCGAGATCGATTTCGGCCTCAACCTTTTGAGCACTGGAAGCATTTACAGATCGCCTGTAGGCAGAAACCATGGCGTCTTGTAACGCTTCAATGATTATTTCCTCGGGAAGGTTTTTATCGTTAATGACCTGTTTAAAAGCCAAAGCAAATTCAGTTTTCATTTCTTTTTCTCCAACTACACTTGATGGGGAGTAATTAATCTTCCCAGCGCTGGCAATAAAAAAAGTGGGGATTGACCCACTTTACGTCGCCGCCAGTATTGCTGCCTCCCGCTGAAAAATCATTTTATCATGAATAAAAACCACTGGCAAGGCATCCCCGGGAGAAAGAATTCCAGGAAAACATGTGGACCAAGACCTTATCCCCTCATCCCCCAGGGGTATGATTGTTCAGATAATTTCCTGATCATCCCCGGCTAAAAGGCTTTTCAAGAGGGCTTTTTCTTCCTTTTTATCCTCAATCTCTCCATCCAGCCAGGCATTTCGGATACTGGATAAGATTTCCGCATACCTTGGCCCGGGATCCAATCCCGCGCCCTTAAGATCAAGGCCGGTGATATTCGATTCCACATGCTGCCAGGAAGATAAGTAGCGGGACAATATCCCCTTATATTTTGGTTCCTTGGCCTCCAGGTACACTGCGTAAATAGCCAGATTCGATACCCGGTCCAGTTCAGCCGTTACCTGGCTGGGTAGCAGCTTATAGAGACCTTTTAACTGTCCCCGCAGCTTGGAAGCCTCCTGGATTACCTCAGAAATAAAGCTGACCAACTTCAATCGTTTATTTATCCCGGTGTTTTGAGGAGATCTCATCAGCCAGACGGTATACATAATCGCCCGGTTGATCGGCATTCCGCCGCCCTCCGGTTCAATTTTCCATTCCTGAGGGTGTTCCTTTTCTGGCAGTGATTTAACCAGCTTTGTTAAGGATTTATCCCAATCCAAACCTGGATGAATTGCATTCAGAATAGTTAGCTGGTGGAGACGGTCCATCATCTGAGCTGCATTTTTTTCGTCAAATATCCGGTCCAGTTCATGCCGAATCCGGTCACCGGAGACTCGCTTCAATAACCCCTTGGCCTCGAGTAATAAATCCTGGGTTCGTTGATCAAGCTGAAAACCATAACGCTGTTCATAGCGGACTGCCCGCAATATTCTGGTAGGGTCATCCACAAATGAAAGGGAATGCAGTACCTTTACCAATTTGGCCTTCAAATCGGCAAGACCACCCCAGTAATCGTACAGCTCTCCTTTGTGA
>CBDVDO010000281.1:0-2932 GCA_965372765.1 uncultured Anaerolineales bacterium | reverse complement strand
TAAACTCTGATCGGTGATTAAAAAAAGGTTCCAAAAGAGAAGAACATTTGCGAGATATTGATGCTAATCCCCCTTTTTACTACAGCGTTCTGGTGCCTCTCGAGGAATGAAGTTTCCTATTTGCGGAACTCAATTCCCTGCAAAGAGAACTGATCAAATTCAAAATCAAGATAGGGAATATTCCCTTCTAGCCGTGTTTTTCTGCCGTCCATGTACCAGGCACACCAGGGATCATTTAGATTTTTAACATCAAAACTGCGATGGATGACCGCATACAAATCGATTTCCCGCAGCTTAAGAAAACTGGGAATTTCTTTAAACCAGACCGGATCCAACTGGTGCTCCTTGAAGTAACCAGGCAGAAACCCAGCTAGAAATTTTGTGACAAAAGCGGCTTGATCTTCCTGCCCCATCGCGGCATAAAACAACACCAGGGCAATATCATTGACAAACCAGCTGTAGACGCAATCATCGAAATCAAACAAGGTGATTTTTCCACTCTCTGTCACAAAAAAATTTCCCTGGTGAGCATCCTGATGGATCAAACCATAAGAAGCAGGATCTCGCGGCAAATCTCTTAAATAATCCCGCAGTTCAGCATAAATCGTCATAACCTGCTGATCCTCTTCCGGAAGGTATTGATCAATTTCCAGCATGACAGGGTCATCCCAATGGGGACGTTTCCAGCTTACCTGCTGGGGTTTATAATCCCTGGACATTCGATGCAGCTGCCCTATAAGTCGGCCATAGTTAAATAACAATTCTGGGGACCATCCTTTTCCCCGATGAGATTCTCCTTCAGCTCTCTCAAATGCAGCAACCAGGAAGCTGCCCCCTGCTCCATCATCAATAATTTCGACCCATTCTCCTGATTTTGAGGGTATAGGACAGGCCACAGAGGCTCCCCCATTAAATAAATAGCTGATCCAATCCAACTCTCCCCGGATCAACTCTATGTTGCGTCGGATACTGTGCGAAATCCGCAAAATCCCTGGCCCCTCATCCCTTTCAAACTCAAAGATAAAACTTTCAAATCCATCCAACAGTTGAGCTTGCTCCGGCAGGATTTGATAACAATCCAGAGCTTTTTCGAGAATGGATTTGTTAAAACGTTTTTTTATTCGATCTTCCATAAAGACCAACCAATACTCAGATAATTAACTTACCTCTAAATAGTTTCAGGACACACATCTGACCTGGGTTTCACCGCCCACAGGGAAGCGACCGCGGCAGGAATCAACAATCCAAAAAAGATCCAGAGTGAAATCTGGAAGCTGCCGGTTTGATCATAAATTATCCCGGTGATAAACGGTCCCATACTGCTGCTGGCAACCTGGGCAGTGATGACACTCCCCCGAAGTTTTCCAAGATGTTTTCTTCCATAATACCGGGCAAACATTGTTCCGCCTACCAGTGAAATCAACCCGGTGGAGATGCCGAGCAGCACTGCATAACTGTGCGCTATCCAGGGGCTGGTTGCCAGAGTAAGCACAACCAAACCGGCAGCCAAGGCACTCATGCAACTCAGGAGTAGATACTGCAAGGGACCGCGATCCGCGATGGGTCCTGCAACAATCTGAGTGAGCAAAGAAGCAGCTGCGTAGGTTGTGTAAGTAGCCGCAGCAACTGAAGAGGTGATCCCCTGGCTGTCGAATATCGAAAGCAAATTAAAGAAAATTGCCGTAACAATCATTGCCCATAGAGAGACATTAATCAACAAGATCCAGAAAGCTGGTGTTTTCCGAGCGGCTTTCAGGTCAAAGGAATTCTGACCAAATGTATCTCTCTCGCTGGCTGTTCCATCGGTTTCATCGGCTCCATCAATCAATTGCTTTACTTCTCCGGGGTTGTTCTTGAAAACAACGATTAATATCGGCAGCATGATAATCCAGACCAGCAAACCTAACCGGGCATAGGCTGCCCGCCAACCCAGGCGGTTGATGAGGAACAGGAAAAAAGCCGGAATAACAGCCATACTGATTGAAAATCCCCCGCTGACGATCCCGGTGACTACGCCTAATTTTTCTCTAAACCACATAGCCGGGATATTCCCTGCCAGCAAGGACAATCCTCCCTGACCGAGCAGGCGCAAGAGGAAAAAACCCAGCAGCAGGGTCCAGAGAGAATTCACAGTGGAGAAAAACAAACAAGCGCCCCCCAACAAGACCACAACAGCTGTCATTACCCAACGAATGCCAAAACGATCCATCAAGGATCCAATGAAGGCTTGCGGCAGGGAGGCAAAAAGTGTTCCCACCATATAAGCCCCGGTCAGCGCTGAAAGGCTGATTTCAAGTGTATCCAGCAAAGAGGGATTAAAGACGGAGACCCCATAGGTCTGCCCCACACCAGTAACAGCCTGGGCAATTACCGCCACCGGCACCATCATCCAACCGTAATAGAATGGAAGCCGTTGAATTAAATTTCTGTCAGATCTGGGAATATTGATTTCTTTCATGGTTGTGCCCTGTAAAAAAAAATAAATACTCGGGAAAGAGGTTATTTGCGGACGTTCTTTAGAATACCCAGCTCTTCCAGACGCCCTCCAAGCCTCTCAGGGGAGGAAAAATAGATACTGATAAATCCCAGTTCCTCCGCCATTCGGACATTCGACTCAGAATCGTCTATAAAGATACAATCTTTTGCTTCTCTGTTGATCTTCCTTAGCAGGTAATGATAAATTTCTGGATCAGGTTTAATCAAACCAACCTCTCCGGAAATCACCAGCGTGTCAAACAGGCTTAATAAAGGAAAGCGATTGGCGACTTTTGGGAAAGTCTCAGCGGACCAGTTGCTGAGAGCGGCCAATGGGTATCCAGCTCCCCGTAATCTCTCCAGGACCTTCACTGTGCCCTGGACAGGACCGATGATCATCTCTTCCCAACGGGAGTAATAAGCCTGGATCTGTTTTGAATATTTTGGGTAAATAACC
>CBDVDO010000280.1:0-2938 GCA_965372765.1 uncultured Anaerolineales bacterium | reverse complement strand
GAAACAGGGACTCAAGGCGGGCGATCTCGGGCATGGCTGCAATTGGAAAGAAGATGCCAGTTAGAAAAAAACCCGGGAACAGGACAACTAGAAACGACATTGCTAATGCAGCAGATTGTGATTTCATGAATACCCCAATGACCATTCCCATGCTCAGTTCGGCAAACAAAAAAACTGCTGAGAGAACAAAAAAAGTCAGGAAGTTGCCATGAAACGGTACCTTGAACCAGAGTATGGCAAAGATGGGAATCAAAAGCACGTTTAATAAACCTACCAGGATATAAGGGATAATTTTCCCGAGGAGGATGTCGGTTCTTTTTATGGGTGAGACCATGAGTTGTTCCATGGTGCTGTGCTCATATTCTCTGGCCAGGGTGAGAGCAACTGTAAGGGCTGGGAAACCAAGCACAATTGATATTAATCCTGGAACCAGGTCGATAATTGGTTTTAATCCAGGGTTAAACCAGGATTGAACCCGGAGGTCAATTGGCTGGAAGGAATCAAGGGGGATGCCCTGAATTTGGAATTGATCAGCCAGGATTTCGTTTGCAAACGCCTCGGCCCGCCAGCCGATATGCTCGACGGCAAATCCGCCACTTTCCGGTTCAGTGCCGTCAATGATCACCTGCAGGTCGATTCCCCGCAACGATAGCAAATCCCGGCTGAATCCCGGGGAAATGATCACAGCTGCCTTTACCTGGCCCAGGATCAGCATATCCTCAATTTCAGCGATTGAATCTACCTGGGCGTAAAGATCTAAATCTTCACCGGCAGTGATGCGCTGGATGAATGCCCGGGATGTGGGGCTATGATCATAATCGAGGACAGCAAGAGGTACATGATCTATATTAACAGCCAGAGTATAGGTCATTAGCAACAGGACAGCTGTGGGAGTGATCAAAACTAAGATGAAAGTAGCCCGGTCACGAAAGATATGCTGGATTTCTTTTCTGGTTACAGCCCAGAGGTGTCGGAAGGACATTGTCAATCCTCCTGATCCATTTTTCTTATCAATGAGATGAAAGCTTCTTCCATGCGGGGGGACGCGGTTCTTGCTTCACTGATCATAATTTTATGTTTTTTGAGTGTTCTGGTGAGCTGAGGGAGGCGCTTTTTCCCTGAATCAACCAGAATATGCAGAGCTTCTCCATAGGTTTGTATTTCCTTGACACCCGCCTGATGTGCCAGAACAGTATGGGCTTCCTGCCAGTCACTGGTTGTTATTTTTATCAGGTCGCCATCTAACAGGTTTCGAATATTTACTGGGGAATCACAGATAACCAGTTCACCCTGGTACATCATACCCACACGCGAGCAGCGGTCCGCTTCGTCCATGTACGGGGTGCTAACAACTATCGTAGTTCCGTTGAGATGCAGATCGGTAAGAATATTCCAGAACTCACGCCGGGAGATAGGATCTACGCCTGTGGTAGGTTCGTCCAATAGCAGCAGAGGCGGCTCGTGAAGCAAAGTTGAGGCAAGGGCTAATTTTTTCTGCATCCCGCCGGAGAGGTGGGCAGCCCGTCTGTTCTTAAATTCTGTTAATCCAGCAAAGGAGAGCAGTTTCAGGATACGGTCTTTCTTAGTCTTGATATCAACATCATACAAATCAGCGAAAAACATCAGGTTCTCCATCACTGATAATTTTTCATAAAGGCTGAATTCCTGGGCCATATAGCCGATGTGCGGTTTTATCTCTTCCGGCTCTTTGTTCAGGTCGAAGCCAGCGGCAACAACTTGACCATCGGTAATTTGTAATAACCCTGCCAGGATACGGAGCAGCGTTGTTTTACCCGCTCCGTCAGGTCCTACCAAGCCGAACAGTTCACCTTCCTGAATCGACAGAGTGATTTTGTTTAAGGCAGTTTTATCCTTAAAATTCCTTGTCAGCTCAGTGATTTTTATAAAATCTAGTTCAGTCATTGGCAGCTTTAATTTCTTATTTATTGTCCAGAAACCTTTCGTCAGTTCAGATTATCAATTCTCTGCTAAATATCTTGAACTATTGTTTTGCTTTACGGATTATCCACAAAACGAGCAGTGCGGCAAGAGCAGGTTCAAATATGACTCCAAGATTGCGTAATGTTGTACTGAAGCCCAGGGCTGGAATGACATACCAATCCATCAAGCCAACCACGACAGTAGTGATCACAGCGGCGAGATAATCACCCTGGACACCGATAGGGCGGTTATCCTTCCAGATCAATCCTGCCAGGGCTCCGATGATCAAACCGGCGATAATCATGGCGATAACGATAATAATGAGGGTCATTTTCAAACTCCTTTGTTAGACTGGTCAGCCAGTCAATTGCAATTTATGTACTGCTATTTATTCCTCAATTTACCTGGAAGAGTCCATATTTCTTGTTGTGAGGCGGATCAGCGGGATTTCCCGTCCAAAAGCCCTGTAGCCTTCAGCAGTATGAACAATATCATAATTGAGCATCTTCGCCAGCAAGCGGATGCTATGGGGATTATTTTGCGTATAGGCAAGGAAGATGTTTTCAGCTTCGTCGGGTTCTAATCGCTGAGCATCAGCTGACATGCGGTTGGAGCCAATCTGGATCGTTACTCCGGGGTCCTGTTTTATGTTCTGATACCAGTGAGAGCGAGTGCCGAATCCTGATACCACGTAATAGGAATGGTCCTCAGGGGAATGATGGATGATTTCCAGGACTGTTTGGCGGAATTTTCCTGATTTAAGTCCTGTGTGAGTTAACAGAAGCATTCTGCTGCCCAGCATCCAGCCTAATCCCAATTTATAAAACCAGATAGGCATTCGCCAGGGGATTGCATTTAGACCGCGGGGCGGATCAGGAAATCTCATTTTCACAACTCCAGAAAGAGTGGATGAGACAGTCGATTAATCGTATCGAGGGAAATTGTTCCATAAAACCTATGGATGTTGTCATAAGTTTTGCTCTGCGGCCTGGTTAGC
>CBDVDO010000279.1:0-2943 GCA_965372765.1 uncultured Anaerolineales bacterium | reverse complement strand
AATATTTCCGATTCCCTGGAAATAATATGTCCTGAATCGTTGGAATATGTAAATGATATCGAAAAATAGGTCAATCATTTTGACCGGGTAAGTCCAAGCGGGATTCCCTTTTATTCTCAGATTAATAAATTATAATAAGCAAAGATTAGTGATTCAGAACAGGGAGGATCATTGAAGTACGACGTTGTTGTCATCGGGGCGTCCTCGGCAGGATTACACGCAGCAGAGATCCTGGCAAAAAACGGAAAAAAAGTTGCCTTGTTTGATCGGGCGGTCTCATTTGTTCCAGAAATCAGGACATATATTATTACTCCTGGATTGTTCAGGGTGATGCCGGAGACAGATTCGGATTTAATCAGGCATGAAATCACCGCTATTCACCTTCAAGCGGCTGATGCATGCGCTGCTATTCAGCTTTTCTCACTGGATTTAATTGTCGAGCGTAGTCAATTAATCACAACTTTATTGAATCGGGCAAAAAACGCCGGAGTCGAGGTTCATTTTGGAAGTGAATTCAAAGGTTTAACAACTGAAAGCGGAACCGCCAGGATTAAAATCCTTTCTAAATCAGCTGAAAAACTTATCAAGGCAGATTATTTAATTGGCGCTGATGGGGTTACCAGTGAGGTTGGGAAAGCTGCTGGCCTGCCAAATCCTCCAACTGTCCCTTTGCTGCAAGTTGAAATAAACCTCCCGTCAAGCTGGGACCCGGGGGTGACAAAAGTCTGGTTTGATTTTGAGGATACCCCCTATTTCTACTGGCTGATTCCATATTCAGAGACCAAGGCTGTTGTGGGGCTGATTACCCAACCGGGGGTAAATATCCGGATCCTGCTGGATCGCTTTCTGGCTGTGAAAGATTATCATCCTCTGGCTTATCAATCCGGAAAAGCAGCCCTTTACTCTCCCGGGAATAGAATTGAGAGCCGGGTAGGGGACTTAAAAATCCTGCTGGTCGGTGATGCGGCAGGACAGGTGAAAGTTACTACAGTGGGAGGAACAGTTACTGGAATATCAGGTGGGCAGGCGGCGGCACGCGCTATCCTGGATGAAGTGCCATACCGGAAAACAAGAAAGGGGGTAACGAGGGAACTGGATTTGCATTTCTTCATCCGGCAATTACTGGGAAAAATGGATCAGGAGGATTATGTAAGATTAGTAGGGTTATTGTCTCCACCTGTACTGTCCTTTCTCAGCAGATATGATCGCGATATTATGCGCCAACATTTTTGGAAATTGCTCCTGATTCAACCCCGGTTTATTCCCCTGGGTATAAAGTTAGTTTTTAGCAAATTACTTCATCTTCCTGATAAAAAAAGCCGTTGAGCGAAACCTCTAATTGCAGCTGATATTTGGGCAAAAAAGACTTTAAGGGAAAACTGATTGCTTTGTAAATTAAACTATTGTGTCTAAAACCATGAAACACTTTCTGTATAAATTGATGGAACAGGTCAATAAAGCGCCAATAAAAACCGGGATTAAAGTTGGCCTGGCCTTCTCTTTCATTATGAGTGTGATCTTCTTTGTTAACTGGTGGAACACACCGTTGGGGACTGAACTTGTGAAAATAACGGGAACGCCTGAAAAAAGTATGCTTCAGTCAGTTCCCGAGGAAACCCTCATCCCAGATATTAAAATCAGTCCGGAAACAGGAATAACCGAGGTCCCGACAGAAACTGCCAACCTGTTCTCTTCAGCTACTCCTCCTCCAGAAACCATCTGTGGAGGACCTGAAACAATGTATGTCCTGGTGACTGGCGTGGAAAGCGATAACTATATCTACGGTCTGTCTGATGCCATCAGGGTGGTCCGGGTGGACTTTGTGAATGGCAAGATTACGGTCTTGCCTTTGCCCAGAGATATGTACGTTTCGATCCCGGTGGATATTCCTGGAATTGCTGGATCTTATGTTAATGGCAAGTTGAATCAGGCTTATTTTTATGGATCCCCAGGGATGGGTTATTATGAAGGGGAAGATCATGCTCCAGGATTGTTGGCAATAACCATTGGCCAGAACTTTAATTTACGTATAGATCAATATATCTCTGTTAATACCAGGATCTTTCGGAGAATGGTTGATCAAATTGGAGGGGTAAACGTCTATATTCCGGATGATGTTTATGGGCACTATTTTCGGGAACCTGTGTTGTATCTAAAGGCAGGGTCTCATCATCTGGATGGAAAACAAGCTGAAATGGTAGCTCGCCATCGGACCCTGATCGGTGATTTTGGAAGGGTGAGAAACCAAACAATTTTGTTTAAAGCATTTATCAAAGCGCTGCTTACTCCGGAAGGCATAAAGAACGTTCCGGGCTTGATAGAAATTTATCAGACCAGTGTTTTGATGGATTTCACGCCCAATGAGATCAGCAAACTGCTCTGTCTGATCACAAAAATTGATCTTACAAATGATATCGTTTTCACTGAATTTCCTCAGCAGATGTTAGAGGAGGGAAGAGTTTATGACAAGGTGCAGGAATCAGATATGTATGTCCTCCTCC
Organism: uncultured Anaerolineales bacterium; assembly: GCA_965372765.1. Taxonomy (GTDB): domain Bacteria; phylum Chloroflexota; class Anaerolineae; order Anaerolineales; family UBA11858; genus B10-G9. Next base: position 442 of record CBDVDO010000279.1, on the reverse strand, counting down.
CTGATCATGAACTTGTGGTGGGGCTGTTCGCTGACTTTCAACTTGGCCGCTGGCCATGACCGGCGCTGAAGGACAATTTGTGCTCCTCTCCCGGTTGAAAGACCGGGAGAACATTGCCAGAACTTTATCGATGATGTCAGGAGATTATTATGCGCTACCTAAAACAACGTCCCTTAATGCTGGGCTTATTAATCAGCGTCGTGATAGCAGTTCCTGTTCTGGGTGGATTACTAATTTACGATTGGTGGAATACTCCCCTGGGACCTCCTCTTACCAGCTTAGAAACAGTACTTGTCGATCAAGAAACCTTACAGGCATCAGGATCAACTCCCACAGAAAACCCGCAAATAACGATTTTGCCCACTGAAACGGCAGAACCGACAATGACACCATTTCCGACAGCAACACCAGCGCCCCAAGCGATGTGCGGTGGACCGGATAA
>CBDVDO010000278.1:0-2947 GCA_965372765.1 uncultured Anaerolineales bacterium | reverse complement strand
CTTCCCCTTCCTTGGTTTTTATGGCCGACTTGAAGTTGCCAACAAACCCCTCCACATCAATCAATTCCGCTGAACGGTATACGTGAATCTGTGGATGTGCTTCCACATCATCGGTCAAAACATTGACAAAGGACCGGATGTCTTCCCCCTTCCACGTTTTGTTAAGGAATCTCGCATGACCACCCAACTCCTCCGACCGTTCCACCAGGTAGACCTCATAACCCTGATCTGCCAGGTTTTTCGCAGCCACCATACCGGCGACACCACCTCCCACCACCAGGGTGGCCGGGTTGAGTTGCAACTCCGTCTCCGGAAGCGGTTCCAAAAGGGCCGCCTTGGAAACGGCCATCCTGACCAGGTCTTTGGCCTTTTCAGTGGCAGCCTCGGGTTCGTTCGGATGTACCCAGGAGTCTTGATTCCGAATATTAGTCATCTCGAACAGATATTTGTTCAGCCCTGCATCCAGCAGGGTTTCCTGGAAAAGTGGCTCGTGGGTCTTTGGTGTGCATGCAGCCACCACCACACGGTTGATACCCTGTTCCTTGATCACTTCAGCCATTTTGACCTGGGTGTCCTGGGAGCAGGTATACATGTTATCTTCTACGTAGCTGACATACGGGAGCGTTTTGGCATAATCCCGAACTTCGGGCACGTTCACCACGCCGGCAATGTTGATACCGCACCGGCAAACAAACACCCCTATACGGGGCGGAACTCCAACCACATTGGTCTGTGGCGGGATATCTTTTACCTCAGTCTGGGTCCACCGGCTCTCACTGAGAAGAACGCTGCAGGCCGCGGCGGCTGCAGAGGATTCTACTACGGATTGGGGAATATCCTTAGGGCCCTGTATTGCTCCACAGACATAAATCCCTGACCTGTTCGTTGCCACCGGTTTAAAACTGTCGGTCCTGGCAAAGTTGTACTGGCTTAGCTCAATACCCAGACGTTTGCTAAGTTCAATGGTATCCTTTCCAACCTGAAATCCTACTGATAGAACCACAAGTTGAAAAATCTCGCTCTTAGGCTCACCACTCTCGTCTGAATACATGATTCGCAAATCGCCATTTTTCAGGGGATCGACAGTATGGACACGCGAACGAATAAAGCGGACACCGTGCTCCTCCCGGGCACGATCATAATAGTTTTCAAAGTCCTTGCCATGAGTACGCATATCCATATAAAAAATAGCCGCCTCCATGTCTTCGTGAGCATGCTCCATGGCAATCACGGACTCTTTGATGGCGTACATGCAACAAACAGCCGAGCAGTAAGCATTGCTGTATTCATGGGTATCGCGAGAACCCACGCACTGCAACCAGGCAATTTTCTTCGGTTCCTCGCGATCATAGGGCCGCATGAGGTGACCCATATAAGGACCGGAGGCGCTCAGTATCCTCTCAAATTCCATGCTGGTGATCACATTGGGAGATTGCGAATAGCCGTAAATATCAAGATTGCTCGGATCATAAACCTCGTTACCCACGGCCAGAATCACAGCGCCTATTTCTATCTCCGATTTGTTGGGTTCATCATCATATCGGATTGCTTCGGCCAGACAGACCTTTTCGCAAAGTCCGCAACCGATGCACAGATCCCGATCGATGGTATAGGCGAGAGGTATGGCCTGGGCGTATCTGATGGAAGTGGCTGCCCTCAAATTGAGACCGCAGTCATATTCATTTATACCGTTTATGGGACAGGCCTGACTGCATTGACCGCACCCGGTGCACACATCAGGGTCAATATAACGGGGATCGTTCCTTAGGGTTGCCACAAAATGTCCTGGCTCACCTTCAAGGGATTCAACCTCTGAGTTGGTAATGATATTGATATTCAGGTGCCGGCCGACCTCGACCAGTTTGGGTGAGATAATTCACATGGCACAATCATTGGTTGGAAAGGTCTTATCCAACTGTGCCATTATTCCCCCGATACTCGGGGATCGATCAACCAGATGCACGTAATATCCTGCAGTTGCCAGATCCAGGGCCGCCTGCATACCGGCGATACCGGCCCCGACCACCATCACGCTTCCTGTTTTTTGTTTCTCTTTCTTCTTTGCCATGGTAATTCCTTAAAATTTATAGACTATGCAGCCAAACCGGTGAACTTTGGAGTGCTCCCGTCGTAACCGGTTAGTTCTGCCTGTCCGTGTTTTTCCAGTTCGTTCAGACGTAAAGAAACAGTATATACAGGCAATCCGATTTTTTTGGCCATTTCATGCACAGAATGCGGACCCTTCCTGAGCACCTCCACAATCATCGCTTTATGATATTCTTCTTCTGTGGCTTGTTTAAGCAGCCTTTTGTAATCTTCTTCTTCCAGTTTTTCGTGGTAAACATTTTCAATCTCAGTTAGCTCCCTCGTCATTCCAATCAACCAACGGATCCGGGGTGAACTGAGTGTTTGTTCAATAGCTGCCAAAGGGAGCTTAAACTGTTCAGGATCAAAAGGACCCAATTCCTTTGTCTGTTCACTGAATTGAGTCATATAGTCTGCAAACAACGGTCCTTCGGCCGAACTGACCCAGCGAAGCTGCATTCGATTACGACCAATGCCCGAAATATCCAGAAGGTGCTCTACTATTTCCATTCTATTAGCAGTATGAATATTACCATCCTGGTAATGACAATCTCCTATGTGTCACCCGCCGACAAATACGCTGTCAAACCCGCTTTCGAGACCCTTCACAATATAAACCGGATCAACTCGTGCTGAACACATGGTTCGAATTACACGGGTCGCAGGAGGATATTGGAGGCGGGACACCCCTGCTGAATCAGCAGCCGCGTAGGCGCACCAATTGCACAAAAATGATAATATTTTTGGCTTGAATTGTTTGTCCATTGTCCCTCTCTTTATTTATGTTTTCCCATTCAATCACGCCAAGGCGTGATTGGACGTTCGATGTTCGATGTTCATTTTTTTCAGTCCGTCCTGGGCA
>CBDVDO010000277.1:0-2952 GCA_965372765.1 uncultured Anaerolineales bacterium | reverse complement strand
TGTAGTAACCTTTCCCTAAGAGGAGAATCGGTTTGAAAAGACGTCCTTCTTTTTCAGCATTAAGCTGGCTGTCAGTGTTTTTTATCATTGCCGCTGTGATCTTTGCGACTCTGCAGTTTGTCCGTTTCAGCAGACTGCGGACAACCTATCCCAGCAGTATGAATATAGCTGAGGTTCCGGTTGGCGGACTTAACCGCCAGGAAGCTGCTCAGCGATTATTAGAAGTATATACCCTGCCGGTAGAACTTCGTTATGATGAACAAACAATCATGTTCTCCCCATCAATTTGTGGATTTGAACTGGATCTGGAAAGCATGCTTGCCGCAGCCGACCTGGAACGCACCAAACAGTCATTTTGGGTAGGATTTTGGGATTATCTCTGGGGACGTCAAATGTCCAGAGTTTCAATTCCTTTACGGGCTAATTACTCGGAAGACCGACTGAGGACCTATTTAGTGGATGAAATTGCCTCCCGGTATGACAAACCGCCCTCTCCTGCAGTACCACAGACCGGGACAGTCAACTTTACACCTGGCACGTTAGGCACGGTGCTTGATATTGATACAGCAGTTTTACTGATTGATAGTTCAATGCAGTCAGTGTCTAACAGGTCAGTAAATCTGCCAAGAAAACAAACCAATCCACCCAGACCTTCCCTGCAAAATCTTAAAACTTTACTCCTGCAAACGATTGATCTGAATGGGTTTGACGGAGTTGTTGGACTTTATATGCTCAATATCAGCACGATTGAGGAAATTCATTTTGCTTATCAAAATGGAGTAGAAATTTCAACCAATCCTGATGTGGCATTTACTTCAGCGAGTATTGTGAAAATTCCGATTATGACTTCGATTTTCCTGCGGATTAACGAAGACGAAGATCCGGAAACGTTGAATCTGCTCAGAAAAATGATCATTGAATCCGGAAACGACCCGGCTGATTGGGTCATGGAACGGGTAATCCATCCCAGTCAGGCTCCCCTGGAAGTCACGGATGATATGATGGCATTAGGGCTGGAAAACACGTTTTTGGCTGGAGAATTCGGATTGGGTTCTCCTTTATTAAAAGTATATAAAACACCGGCCAATCAACGAGAAGATATCTCCACTGATCCGGATGTATATAATCAGTCCACTCCGTCGGATCTTGGAATGCTGCTCGAAGACATTTATTTATGCGCAGACAATGGACAAGGGACTTTTAAAGCTGTATTTTCGGATGAGATCACCCAGACAGAATGCCAGATTATGATCGACTATCTCTCACAAAATAAACTGGGAACTTTATTGGAGCGAGGAGTTCCAGATGTGACCGAGGTTGCTCATAAACATGGCTGGGTAACCTACAATGGGATCATGCAAACCCTGGGGGACGCCGGTATCATCTTTTCCCCCAGTGGTGACTATGTCCTGGTTATCTTCCTCTATCATCCCCAGCAGCTCATCTGGGATAAGGCATCTTTCCTCGTAGGACAGTTATCAGAAGCGATTTACAATTTTTATAATCAGAACATCCCCTAAATTTATCCCTGCTGAGAAAAACAAAAACCCGCTTGAAAAAAACAAGCGGGTTCTATTTTATTAATTTTCCGAATTTATTTATAAATCCCGGTCAACGATATAGTTCGCAAGATCTTCCAAAGCTTCCCGATCAACCCCCTTGGGGAATCCTGCCAGGGAACTGATCGCGTTTTTGGTACATTCCCTGGCTTCATTCATTGCCAGTTGGATAACTCCGCTTTGGTTTATGCGCTCAATAAGTTGATCTATTTCGGAATTGCTGGCAGATCCATCGAGCACATCTTTCAGAACCTTGTCCCCCGGATTTTGTTCCCAGTAATACAAGGATGGCAAAGTAGGTACTCCCTGGCGTAAGTCACTGCCGATGGGTTTTCCTATCCGGGTCTGATCCCCGGCAAAGTCAAGCACATCGTCTACAATCTGGAAGGCTTTCCCGATTTCACTGCCGTACTCTTCTGCCGGGTTAATGTATTTTCTGTCTGCAGGGCTGATCAACGCTGCAGCTTTTGCAGAGAGAGAGAACAACGAGCCCGTTTTCTCATATATCCGGTGATAATAATCCTCTCGGGAAGAAAATTGGTTTCGCCCCAGAAGTTGTGATATTTCTCCGTTAACGATAATGCTGAGAGTCTCTGCAAAGAGACTCATGGCTTCGGTGGATCCAATTTCCGCAGCCAGCTCAGCTGCCTGAGCAAATATATAGTCTCCCGTCAACACGGTCACTGCAGGTGTCCAGTGGGAATTGATTGTGGGGTTTCCTCTGCGGAACAGCGCGCCATCAATTAAGTCATCGTGAACCAGAGTCGCCGTGTGCAGCATTTCAATTGAAGCGCTCAATGAAATTGTTTTCTCATCATCTGCCCCCAGCAAGGAACCCATCAACAGGGTTATAATCGGCCGAATCCGTTTTCCTCCTGAAGCCAATAAATGTTCCAGAGCTGCGGTCAAATCCGGATGATGTCCAGAAGACCTGGACATCATTTTCTTTTCCACCAGCATTAACTTATCTTCAATTGAACTAGCAAACTCGTAATACATCAAAATCTTACTCCCACTGAAACAGACTAACGGCATTTGCTGTTGTCTGATCTGCAACAAATTCCTGCGGTTTTCCGGTTATTTCACTTATTCTATCAACAATATAGCGAACGTGCGCAGGTTCATTACGTTTCCCGCGGAATGGATGCGGCGTGATGAACGGACCATCCGTTTCAACTAATAAATTAGACAGGGGGGTATGCAGAGCAACTTCCCGGATTGTATCCGCCTTCTTAAACGTAACTGACCCTGTGATCCCTATGTAAAACCCTAATTTCAGTGCTTGTTTGCTCTCCTCCAGGTTACCTGAAAATGAATGGATAACACCGGGTCTGCTTCTATATTCTTGAGGAAAAGCATCCGCCTCAGTTATCCACTCTTCCAAAATAGCTAA
>CBDVDO010000276.1:0-2955 GCA_965372765.1 uncultured Anaerolineales bacterium | reverse complement strand
ACTCCTCCAGATGAATTGACGGAGGAGTTTTTATATAAGGATGGATCTTCTCGTGAACTGTAGTCATAAGAAGATCAGAGACGGAGAGATCTTTTGTTTATCACGATCTTTACCAGGGGACTGCCCCGCCAGGGTGCTTCGCAAAAGTCCCAGCTTTGGGTCTTCGACTACGCTCAGACCGAGTATCGACCTCCGTCGATGCTTAAGCTTTCCACTTATCCAGTAATCGATAGAAAATTTAAGCATCCCTGGATAGGGATGCTCAGCGAAGCTCCTGCTACGACTTCAGTCGGCACATAAAACATAACTGACGTCTATGGAAATCAGACGTCAGATTGTATATTTACCTTTGTGGGGGTTTTACTTATTTGTCCACCTTTTGAAATTCAGCTCATTTCTGCCCGAGGGTTTTTGTTTTGAATAATCCTAAAAATTATCAGGAGTGGAGTGGATAAAGAGAAACACTATCTCCTTACCCCATCCGGCCGGTAATATAGGCTTCGGTTAATTCATGGGCAGGGTTGGTAAACAACTTTTCTGTAGGATTAAACTCAATTAATTCTCCCAGCCAAAACAATCCTGTTTGATCTGACACCCGAGCTGCTTGCTGCATATTATGAGTGACGATCACAATCGTATATTGTTCTCGGAGCTCCCGGATTAAATCTTCTACTTTCCGGGTATCAATAGGATCCAGCGCTGAACAGGGTTCATCCATCAATATCACTTCTGCTTCTACTGCCAGGACTCTTGCAATACAAAGTCGCTGCTGCTGTCCTAAAGATAAACTAAATGCATCCTCGTTTAAGTGGTCTTTTACGGTCTCCCACAGGGCTGCTCTTCTTAAGCTTTTTTCCACCATAATCATCAGGTCGCTTTTTTTTCTTGAATACCCCAGCACTCGAGGTCCATAAGCAACATTGTCAAATACAGATTTGGGGAAAGGATTTGGTTTTTGAAATACCATCCCTACTTTTTGCCGGAGTTGAGCCAGGTCCACTTCCTCGGCATAGATGTCTTCCCCTTCCAAAATAACCTGCCCCTCAAGTCGTGTGCCAGAAATAGTGTCATTCATTCGATTTAAGCAGCGCAAGAATGTCGATTTGCCGCAGCCCGAAGGACCAATGAGCGCAGTCACTTCACGGGGTTTTATATCCATGCTTATCTGACTCAAGGCCCGGGAATCGCCATAATAAAAATTTAGATTCCTGATAGTAAAAGTATTGTCCTGGACATCCATAACGAAAATTATAGTCTATTTGCCAAATGGAAACCAAATATCCCCTGCTGTAAGTCCGGCATTATCTTTCCTTCTATTATTAATAAGTAATTTTCTCTAAAAACAGCAAATGCATCAGTTCCAATTTGAAATTACCCCAGAGGGGCAATCACTTGTTGCCCCTCCCCTTTCAGAATATAATCGGAAGGATGAAGTCCTCCGGTGCTATCCTCCTGATTTTTTCTATTCTCCTCTTATTTACACCAGGCTGTTCTCTCCTCCCAGGGTCCTCAGCAAATACGGCTGATCAATTCACGACCATAGAAAACAAGGGTTCGGACACCATCGTGAATCTAGCCCTCGCCTGGGCAGAAGCATACCAGGAAATAAATCCGGACGTGAGACTATCAGTTACGGGAGGGGGTTCTGGCACAGGGATTGCCGCCCTAATTAACGGGACAGTAGATATTGCCAACGCCTCACGTCAAATGAAAATCGAAGAGAAAGAAAGCGCCATTGCCAACGGGTCAGATCCGGTGGAATTTGTAATAGCCAGAGATGCTATCGCCATTATTGTTCACCTGGATAATCCGGTAAACGACCTAACTTTGCAGCAGATCTCAGATATCTACAGCGGAAAGATTAATAACTGGCAGGAGCTTGGTGGCGAAAATCGGCCAATTGTCCGGCTTTCGCGAGAAACAAATTCCGGAACCCATGTCTACTTTTTAGAGCATGTAATCAGATTGGGAGATAAAAATAACAAAACACTTTTTTCCCCTGACACATTGCTCCTGCCTTCCTCCGAAGGAATCGGAGCTGAAATCAGGCAAAATCCAAACGCGATTGGTTACGATGGTCTCGGATATGTAACGGATGAGATGAAAGTCATCGGTGTGTCTGCGGTTAATAGCAAGGAATATATCCTGCCCTCTGCAGGGACAGTCAACAGTGGAAAATATCCAATCGCCAGAGATTTATACATGTATACCAATGGTGCTCCTACTGGCGCTATCGCAGACTACCTGGATTGGATACTCTCAGAGGGAGCTCAAAAAATTGTCACCGAACTAGGTTTTGTGCCGATCGCAGATTAGCTGATCCAAGAATTACAAAAACAAGAAGTAACCCAGGGTGTTTTCAATAAATATGGATAAGAGTATTCTTAGGCGTGAATTACTAATTACCTTTTTTATCAAGAGTGCTGGGTACTCAGCAATTGTATTTGTGGGAATGATATTCATCTTCCTGCTCATGGAAGGTCTTCCTGCTATCCAAAAAGTAAGTCTGGGGTCTTTGTTTTCCTCCCGCTGGTATCCGATAGAGGATTATTTTGGCCTTCTGCCGTTAATTGGCGGATCCCTCATTATCACTCTGGGAGCAATTTTAATAGCCGTGCCTTTCGGAATTGGGACAGCAGTTTATTTATCTGAAATTGCGCCGCGTTGGGTCCGGGATTTGATGAAACCCTTCATTGAAATTCTCGGAGGACTTCCCTCCGTTGTTTTAGGTTTTTTAGGCATGCTGATCCTATCTCCATTTCTGCGAAAGTTATTGGAACTTCCCACCGGTTTAACAGCACTAACCGGATCAATCCTGCTGGGAGGTATCGCCATACCCACTGTTGTTTCTGTAGCCGAAGATGCCCTCGACGCTGTCCCCAAATCATTCCGTGATGCTTCGCTCGCTATCGGCGCTACAGAATGGCAGACAATTTGGAGAGTTACTCTACCTGC
>CBDVDO010000275.1:0-2958 GCA_965372765.1 uncultured Anaerolineales bacterium | reverse complement strand
AGTACGCTATGTCCTTTTCCGCAAATGATTGGACAACAAGTAAAAAAATCGCGGCCCATGGTGAAATCTACGGTATGCCCGGAAGCACATCAACTGACGGAAATGACCTTTTAGAAGTTCAAGCCGCAGTTGAGGCTGCCGTAAAGAGAGCCCGCGAAGGTGGAGGACCCTCCTTGATAGTGAATGATACTTATCGATGGCGGGGACACTCCAAGAGCGATCGCAACCTTTATCGCACCAAAGATGAAATTGAAGAGTGGAAGAAAAAAGACCCCATCCTGAAATTTCAGAATTATTGTATAAGCGAGAAAATACTTACTAAAAAAGAAGCTGAGGGTCTCAAAGAACAAGGTTATGCGGACATTGAATCGGCCCGCCTGTTTGCGGAAGCCAGTCCTGAACCTGACGTCGCAGCACTTGAAGAAGGGGTATACGCGCCATGAGAGAGATTACATACTTAGAAGCTATACGCGAAGCAATGACCCAGGAAATGGAGCGCGACTCCCGGGTTTTCCTGATTGGAGAAGACATCGGTGAATACGGTGGAGCCTTTCAGGTATCCCACGGTATGCTGGAAAAATTTGGCCCTGAACGCATCCTGGATACACCCATTACGGAGTTGGGTTTAACTGGCGCGGCAACTGGAGCTGCCTTGATCGGCATGCGCCCTATCGCGGAAATCATGTTCATGGATTTCACCACCCTGGCGTCAGAGCAATTGGTGAACCAGGCAGCAAAGCTGCGTTTCATGTTTGGTGGACAATCCACAGTTCCCCTGGTTCTGCGGACTCCTGCCGGTTCCGGGACCGGAGCAGCAGAGCACCATTCCCAGAGTTTCGAAAACTGGTTTGTTCATGTTCCGGGATTAAAGGTAGTTATGCCCACTACGCCTTATGATGCGAAAGGGCTGTTAATTGCATCCATCCGGGATGATAATCCTGTAGTCTTTATTGAACATAAACTGCTCTATAAAACTAAAGGTGATGTACCGGAAGATCTTTATGAAATTCCGCTGGGGAAGGCGGACATAAAAAGGGAAGGTAAGGACCTTACAATTATTGCTACCTCAATCATGGTGCAGCGCTCTTTGCAGGCTGCAGAAGAGCTGGCTAAAGATGGCATAGATGTTGAGATTGTTGATCCCCGCACGCTGCGCCCTTTGGATACGGAAACTATCGTCAATTCTGTTAAGAAAACTGGCAAGGTTCTAATTGTCCATGAGGCGGTTAAAACGGGTGGATTCGGCGGTGAACTCGCCGGTGTGATCGCTGAATCTGAAGCATTTGGCTATTTGGATGCGCCAATACTGCGTTTGGCGGGACGGGAAGTTCCCATTCCATATAACCGCAATCTTGAACTCAAAGCGGTTCCTCAGGTTGAAGATATTATTGAGAAAGCCAGGGATCTGGCAAAATTAAGGGTGTAATATGGCAACGGAAATGATCATGCCCAAAGTGGACATGGACCAGGAAACCGGGACAGTGGTTGAATGGCTGAAAGGTAATGGACAGCAGGTTGAAGAAGGCGAAATAATCATGGTGATGGAAACAGACAAAATTGCCATTGATGTTGAAGCGCCTGGAACCGGAATTCTGGATGGCATCTCAGCTAATCCGGGCGACGTTGTTCCTATCGGAACGGTGATAGCTTACATCCTGGCAGAAGGGGAAGAGCTGCCAAAGAAACCAATTGAATCGACAGCGCCTGCTCTGGAAACCACAACCGCAGCCCCTTCAGCTGATACCGCCGAAAAGGAGATATCGGCTACACCGGTTGCGAAAAATATGGCAGCAGTTCATGGAGTTGATTTAGCAGCTGTGGAATCAACTGGTACCGGCGGGAAAGTCACCAAAGCGGATGTTCAGGCAGTTGTCTCGCGGGCAACAAAACCAGTTGATTCCAGGGATGTTTATGCAACACCAGCTGCGAGAAGAACTGCCAGAATTGAGGGCGTGAACCTGGGATTAGTTCAGGGTAGTGGACCGGGAAGTCGGATCCAGCTATCTGATGTAAAAGGCTACCTGACCAGTAAACCCCAGGCTGATTTCGCAGCAAGCGCTCAGATACAAGCCGGGGAAGTTATTCCATTAATTGGCATGCGCCGGACCATTGCAGAGCGATTAACGGCAAGTTACCAATCTATACCGCATATCCAATTTACTGTTCGTGTTGATATGACTAATTTCTTCAAAGCGCGGAATGACTACAATGATTTAGCCCTGAAACGCGGAGATGACAAAGTATCTGTTACTGCTGTGCTGGTAAAATTGGTGTCAATGGTTTTAACAGAGCATCCCTGGGTAAATAGTTCGCTCATTGATGACAAAATCATCCTTCATAAGGATATTAACATTGGCGTTGCGGTAGCTCTGGAAAAAGGATTAATTGTTCCCGTGATCAAAAACGCAGATCAAAAAGGAATCAGTTTGATCGCCTCCGAAACCAACGAACTCATTACCCGGGCCAGAGAAGAAAAACTGAACAGTACGGATGTCAAAGGTGGAACATTTACAATAACAAACCTTGGACCATTTGGTGTAGAGCAGTTTAATGCCATCATCAATCCTCCGGAAGCTGGTATCCTGGCGGTGGGAGCTACAACATCTGAAGTTGTGGCTTTACCTGATGGCACGATTGCTGCCAGGCCGCTTATGCGGCTGACCTTGTCAGCGGATCTCAGAGTTGTTGATGGTGCTGTTGCGGCTAGATTTATCGGTGATTTAAAGACCTCTTTAGAGAATCCAATCTTGATGAATTATTAATTAGGAGAACTTATGCAGGAAGTTACTGTGATTATTGTTCACGAAGTAGGTCTTCATGCACGTCCTGCGTCCATGTTTGTGCAGACAGCCGCAAAATATTCAAGTGATATTGAAGTCACTCATGGCGAGGTTACAACCAATGCAAAAAGCATCCTGGGTGTTCTCACCCTTGGTGCTCATAAAGGTGCGGAAATTA
>CBDVDO010000274.1:0-2963 GCA_965372765.1 uncultured Anaerolineales bacterium | reverse complement strand
TACCCTTGATGGGTCAGGAGAGTGATGATCCTGTTTAATGCCAGGGGGATAGCCGCAACGCTCAAGAATAATATTCCGACCCTGCCCCATTTTCCAGCGGCCAGATCAGCCAACTCAGCCAGCGGCAGTCCCAGCACAGAGGAAGATCCGGGATGGAATATTCCACTGGTAATACCGGCAAATAAGGCAGTGATTATGCCAGCGAGTATTGGGATAATAAACAAAGCTCTGGGGGCATTCGAGGTGCGTTTGGTAATTTCACCTTGCAAACCAGCCGTGATTTCCAGTCCGAGAAAAGAAATCAACAATAGATTAAAGGAAATACTCCAGTCGGGATTTGTTGGTTCCAGATTATCCAAGTTGATTTCAGGTAGGGCGACCAGGCAGAAAATCAGGATTGCAGCAAGAATCAGCAGCAGTAGATAGCCATTCCTGTTCTTCCTGAGGGGAAGAAATTTAATCCCGGCTGTAAGAAGGAGTATTCCGACTGCAAAGGGGAATTGCGGCAGACTGATACCAGCCAGGGTTTCAACCAGGGCAGAGCTTTGCCGGGCAAAACCCTGGATAAGGATCCCGCCAGCGGTGATACCTGCCAGGAGCAGAGCCCAGCCGGTTAAAAACGCCAGCCAGTTTCCTTCCTCGCAGTCTTGAACGAGTCGATAAGCTCCACCGGGCTGAGGAACGCTCATAGAAAGTTCAACATACCCGAGCAGATTTCCTACCACGATTAATGAGGACAGCAGGATAATAATAGGGACTGAAGCTCCGTCCGTGGTTATTAAATCACCCAGCAGGACAAGGACGGAGATAACCAGCATCACTCCCAGGCTCATTGAGATAGCGCGCAAGAGGCTGATGCTGTAGCTGTATCGGATTTGCTGAGGATACTCTTTTTCGCTCATGGGTTATTCCTCATCATTGACAGGAATGGACCTGGATCATTCCTGGGACCATAGCTGGGGCATTTTTTCTTTCATGTCATGGATTGACTTTAACTGAATATCAACCTGGGTGGAAGAGCCGTTTTCCCCAACCAGCGAGGTGTAAAATCCGAGTTCTTTGGCAGGTATCAGATTTTGAATCAGGTCATCAAACAGCACACATTTTTTTGGATCAGTCACACCTGCCAGCTTCAGTGCCGTCTGGTAGGCTTTTCGATTAGGTTTAACTATAAAATCCAGCGCAAGAAGATCCACTACCCCCGAAAAGAGATCGCTTATTCCCAGCTCATTCAGCACTCTGCCTGCATGGCGGTGGTCCGCGTTAGTAAAGACCCATAAATCCTGGGGAAGGGTCTTCAGTAACTCCCGGAGAACAGGATCCGGTTCTAGAAAATCCTTCAAGGGGAGGTCATGAACATATTTTAGATAGTCATCTGGCTCTACCTGGTGGTGAATCCTGAGGCCTTCCAGTGTAGTTCCGTAAGTGGTCCAATATTTGTCTCTAGTGGCAGGGATCTCCGCCTCAGGAATTCCAATTTCTTCCAGCATGAATTTGTAGATCCGGAGTCTGATTTGATCCCAGAGCCCGTTCGAGGCAGGATAAAGTGTCGCGTCAAGGTCAAAAAAAAGGGTAGAAAAATGCATATCCGCATTATACCTGATCCTGATCTCAGGGAATGAACCGCGCGAATGATAATAATTCTGCCGGGTTCAGAAATCGCGGAGGGTTTTTCCCCATTCATTGTCCCCACTCCGTTATAATATCTTCATGTCCATACAAATATTGTCAGAAGAAGTTGCCTCACAGATTGCTGCCGGAGAGGTTGTGGAACGGCCCTCCTCCGTGGTGAAGGAATTAATCGAGAATTCGCTTGATGCCGGGGCAGATCAGATCACAATTCTGGTCCGCGAGGCAGGAAAACGATTGATTGAAGTAGTAGACAATGGGGCGGGAATCCCGGCCGGGGAATTGGCACTGGCGGTGCACCGTCACGCAACCAGTAAATTGAGAGATGCGGAGGATTTATTCCGGGTCTCAACATTGGGTTTCCGCGGTGAAGCTTTAGCCTCGATAGGATCTGTCTCCCATCTGTCATTGATATCCCGGGTTCAGCGAGAGGATCTGGGTGCTAGTATAAAAGTGGAGGGAGGTGAAATTGAACCATCTACTCAGCTGGGAATACCGCCAGGGACAACCGTCCGGGTAGAGCACCTGTTTTACAATGTACCCGCGAGATTAAAATTCCTCAAAACTGATCGGACAGAGAAAAGACATATCAATGATATTGTCAGCCGGTATGGACTTGCAAATCCAGGGGTTCGTCTGAAACTATATCAGGATGATGAGCTGGTATTTCAAACCAGCGGCAGCGGAGATCTCCGGGAAGTGATCTCCGTGGTGTATGGTGTCGGAACAGCCAGGCAGATGATAGAGGTTCTTTCTGAGGATAATATCCTGGCGGTGAATGGATTTATCAGTCCTCCGGGATTAACAAGATCTAATCGGCGGGAAATCCTTTACTTTGTCAACCAGCGCCCGGTCCAGGATCCTGCCCTGACAAAAGCCCTGACCCAGGCCTACCACACCTTATTAATGAAGGGCAGATATCCCATTTCGGTTCTCTTTCTGGAACTCCCACCAGACAAGGTGGATGTTAATGTGCACCCAACCAAGGCAGAAGTGCGATTTGAGGATAAGGGGGAAATCTTTCGCAGTGTGGGTAGGGCGGTCAGACGGGCTTTATTGGCCAACACGCCTGTTCCCGAGGTTGGGAACTTGGGAGGTGTCAGGTTATGGAGTGGTCCAGCGCCAGATCATCGGGATGTTCAGCGGAGGATAGACCCAGCCTGGGAAATGGCGAAAGATGAAAATTCTTTTGGCCCTTCAGTGGACTCCGGGCAGATTACCGCAGGAATGGGAGCGCCTATTCTACGGCTGATCGGGCAAGTAGCCGCAACTTATCTGATTGCGGAAGGTCCCGATGGATTGTACCTGATTGACCAGCATGCTGCTCACGAAAG
>CBDVDO010000273.1:0-2968 GCA_965372765.1 uncultured Anaerolineales bacterium | reverse complement strand
AACCAAGCTCTCAGAAAAACCAACAATCACAATCGATGGAAATCTGGCAGAAAGGATTCAGGAAGAAATCGGTGAAAATGTCTACCTTTGTTATCAGTGTGTCAAGTGCACCAGCGGATGTCCTGTTGCTGAATATTTTGATTGGCAGCCGAACCAGATCATGCGCGCAGTTCAATTGGGACAGGAAGATATCGCTCTTCAGTCAAAAACGCCCTGGTTATGCTCATCTTGTTTAACCTGTACAACCCGCTGTCCGCAGGGTTTGGATATCACCGCAATCATGGAATTCTTAACCCGGGAAAGTTTGGAACGGGGATATAAACCGCAAGTTCCTGAGACCAACCGGTTTAATAAAGCTTTTATGAGAGAGATTAACCTCTGGGGCCGCTCTTACGAACCGGGGTTGATGGCTGAACTCATTCTGCAAAGTCCCAAAACGCTAATCGATGATATCCAGTTGTATTTGAAATTTTTTCAGAAAGGCAAGATCGGTTTCCTACCCCATCCCACAAAAATGCCCAGCAAGAAACAGGTAAAACCTGTGCCCAACGCAGCTGACACAGTCGCCTATTATCCTGGGTGCTCTCTGGAGACCACTGCGACTGAATTCAACACTTCGTCAAGAGCTGTTTGTGAGGCATTGGATTTCCCGCTTGTAGAGCCGAAAGGCTGGGTATGCTGCGGTAGTTCTGCTGCCCATCGTGCAGATCCAGAGGCAGCCCTGCACCTTCCCATGGAAAATCTAGCACTGATTGAAAAGCAGGGATATAAAGAAGTTACCATGCCCTGCGCTGCCTGTTTTAACCGCCACAAAGCAGCATTATATGAAATCCGGGAATATCCAGACCACAAGGAAAAAGCTGACCAGCTCCTGAATTATAACTACCAGGATGAGGTACATGTCAGCACCATGATTGAATCAATCTACAATCATGTAGGACCAGGGAAAGTAGCTGAAAAGACAAAAAATCCGCTCACTGGTTTGAAACTGGTTTGTTATTACGGCTGTCTGCTTACCAGACCTCCGGAAGTCACTGAAGCGAAACATCCGGAATACCCGGTTGAAATGGACAAATTGATGGAAGCGATTGGCGCAGAAGTGCTGGATTGGTCCATGAAAACAACTTGCTGCGGTGCCGGTCATGCCCTTTCCCGGCCTGATATCGTGATAGATTTAAGCGGCAAACTGGTGCAACACGCAATAGACCATGGAGCAGACGCCATTGCCGTTGCCTGCCCGCTCTGCCACATGAACCTTGATGCACGGCAATTTCAGATGGATATTGATCGTCAGGTTCCGATCCTTTATTTCACACAATTAATGGCAATTGCTCTTGATCTTCCGCCCAAAGCAGCTGCTCTTCATAAAAACATCGTCGATCCCCGACCGATGTTAATCCAGAAGGGGCTTATCAAGAGTTAACTTGCGAGCAATTTTCGCTAAAAACATCACCTAATTAGTTTTTCCTGGAAGAGATCTGACAAAATGTATATCTCTTCCAGCCATTTAACCAACCAGTCATCATCCGGCGCAGAACATCATCAATATCTGGATAAATGTACTTAGGTATTTTCTACAGATTGACATGGTTTTTTTCATCGATTAAACTATCTGTAAAGGGTGACAATAAACGAAAGGTCTCATCCTGTATGACCCTATGTAAGGTGTAAGCAATTTAATACCTCGAAGGAGGCCCGCATGTATAAAAAACTGTTTATTCCAGGTCCAACCCATGTGGATGATGAAATTCTTGAAGCCATGTCAATACCGATGATTGGGCACAGGGATAAACTCTACTCAGATCTCCATGGAGATGTCGTTACTAAACTGAAAAAATTTCTGAAAACAGACGGCAGGATTTATCTTTCATCTTCATCCTCAACAGGCATGATGGAAGGATCCCTCCGCAATTGTGTCAATAAAAAAGCCCTGATGACTGATTGCGGGGCCTTTTCCAAGCGCTGGGTGGAAGTTGCCCGATTAAACGGCAAAGAAGTTGATGTCATCAAAGTGGATATGGGGCAAGCAACTACCCCTGAAATGGTGGATGAATACCTCTCCAAAGGTGGTTTCGACTCTGTTTGCATCACTCATAATGAAACTTCAACCGGGGTTATGAACCCAATTGAAGATATTGGCAAATTGGTAAAAGAAAAATACCCGGACGTCCTGGTCCTGGTAGACGCAGTAAGCTCTATGGGAGGAACTGAGATCAAAGTGGATGAATGGGGTCTGGATGTAGTTCTTGCCGGAACTCAAAAAGCTTTCGCCCTGCCCCCCGGATTATGTGTAGTCACTGTCAGCGACGCAGCATTCGCTCGCGCTTCTGAGGTCAAAAATAAAGGGTTCTACTTTAATTTTGAAGTCCTGGAAAAATACGCAGTAAAAAATCAAACCCCGGCAACTCCGGCAATCAGCCTCATCAATGCGCTTAATGTCCAGATGGATCGGATATATGCAGAAGGCGTAGAAAAGCGTTTTCAGCGCCATATAGATATGGCAGAATTTGTCCAGGCCTGGACAAAAAAGAATTTTGATCTTTACAGTGATGAAAATTATCTCTCTACTACTGTGACCAATGTGGATAACACTCGCGGCATTGATGTTGTGGAATTAAACGCTGAACTTGCTAAACGCGGCGCTATGTTATCAAACGGTTATGGTGCTCTAAAAGGTAAATGTTTTAGAATCGCTCATATGGGTGACCTCCAGGTCTCTGATGTGAAATGGCTTACCGAACAAATTGATGACATTTTAGGCCTTTAAGGTCCCAAACAGGCGTTGTCCCAAGGACAATGCCTGTTCTTTTTATCTATTGTGAGGAAACTATGAAAGTACTTATCTGTGACGCAACTGATCCAAAAGCTCTAAAAATTATTGAGGAAGCTGGCATTGAAGTGGTGAACCAGCCCGAAATCACCCCTGAGGAACTGCTTGAGGTTATATCCGAATTTCCTTGTATGATTG
>CBDVDO010000272.1:0-2977 GCA_965372765.1 uncultured Anaerolineales bacterium | reverse complement strand
TCCTTATCCATTGGTTTATCGCCGCCCTAATCGTGATCGTGTCTGCCAGTGGAATTGGATAAATGGGAATGCAAAAGAGCAGCTATAGGTCAGCAGGATTATCTAGATTATGAGTATTAAGGTTGTCATTGCTCCCGCTGGATCAGGAAAAACAATCTGGGCTGCAAAACGCTCCCGGGGGCTTTCTGCTGAATTAATGGACACGCCTCGCGTGATCGTGACATCCCGGGCTCAGGCGATAGCTTTCAGGGGCCGCCTGGCTCAGGTAGGGGGAACTTTAGGAGTAAATGTTGGTACCTTTGAAGATTTGTCGCAGGAGATTATTGATTTGGCGGGAATCTTCAGTACCCGGATATCAGAAACGACCCAGATTCGAATGCTGCAGATTATTGTGGAAAACTGCAGTTTGGACTACTACGAGGGAATAAAGACGCTGCCAGGATTTATCCAAATCGCATTGAAAATAATCAGGGAACTTAAAGCGGGTGGAATTCGTCCCTCTCAATTTGCTGCCGCTGTGAAGGGAATGGGTGGCGAACCCAGATTAAGTGAACTGGCAAAACTTTATTCGGCTTATCAAAAAAGGCTCCAGGATGAAAATTGGGCTGACTATATCGGAGAAGTATGGCTGGCCGCAGAAGCTCTAGAGAGTAATCCTATCCTCTGTTCAGCTTGGAAATCCCTGTTGTTTGACGGATTTGATGATTTCTCTCCAATCCAAATAAGGATAATTAAGGCTCTAAAATCCCAGGTTTCTGATTTGGTAATTACTCTAACGGGAACTGAAGACGGCATAACCAGACCACTGGTACACAAGCGGTTTCAACGCATAATCGAATCTCTGGCAGATGTGGACACTCTGGAAATCATTAACCTAGAGGAAATGGGAGAGGAGAAATCAACTGGCACTCTTTTAACTCGCCTGGAAGGAAATTTATTCAGGTTGGAAGAAGAGAATATTTCAGACAATGATGGTGTGCTGGAGATGGCTGCTGTACCCGATCGGGAAGCTGAAGTACGGTTTGCTTTGCGATGGATTAAATCATTGATCGTGAAAGATAAATTTCAACCTGGACAGACGGCATTGTTGATGAGAAACCTGGAACCTTATCGTCCGATTATTTTCCGGGTGGCAAGCGAATACGGGATCCCTGTGCAGGTTCAAGGGGGAGTGCCTTTAATAGAAAATCCAGCGATAGCTGCTCTTTTTGATTTATTAAAAGCGACTAAGCCTGGAAAAGAACAATTTAACTGGCGTGCCGTAGTCGAGGCCTGGAGGTCTTCTTATTTTAATTGGGACGGTCTTAGGGAAATAGAAAATAATCAGGAATTGGCGAGTACTCATCTAAAGGACATTGATCAGCTGGTTCAGATTGCGCACTGGGGAAGCGTTATCCAGGGATATCAGCAGTGGGAGGAAACCTTCTCCCTTTTGACAGAGAGAAACAAAACTGAAGATAACGTGTACGGAGAAGGACCAAATCTACCGTCAGGAATGATATTTGGTACCGACGCTGCAAGATTGTG
The DNA here is from genome assembly GCA_965372765.1 of uncultured Anaerolineales bacterium. Taxonomy (GTDB): domain Bacteria; phylum Chloroflexota; class Anaerolineae; order Anaerolineales; family UBA11858; genus B10-G9. The sequence goes on along the minus strand of CBDVDO010000272.1, from coordinate 1,450 downwards.
GGTAAAATTCCAGGCTTTCGTTCGCCTTTTGACTCCGCCTTCTGAAAAAGGGTCAGTCCGTGAATTTGTTTCATGGATAGAAGACCTGCTGGGTGACGAGGGGGTGCATAAACCACAACCTGGCCTGGAGGTTATTCAAAAGATAAAAGAGGGACCTCCAGATTTGGTCCAGAGAGATCTGGGTGCAATCCGGACTCTGAAGAGTATTTTTAGAGAAATGGTTTGGGCAGAAAAAGCGATGAGTTCCAAAATGGAGACTTTTAGCATATTCCTGGAAAATATCGAATCGATAATTAGGGGGACTTCATACCAACCCGAAGAATATAATATGTCTGCAGTGTATTGCGCGGACATTTCCGAATCCCGGGGAATTCCTTTCCAGGCTGCAGCCATTTTGGGTCTCGCTGAAGGGGAATTCCCCCAAACATTAAAAGAAGATCCTTTCCTCAGAGATGGGGATCGAAAGCTCCTCCGGGAGGAATATGGATTGCCCTTAAGGCAATCAACTGATAGCGCTGAAGCAGAATATTTTTACGAATCGATAACCAGGGCTAGTTCTGCTTTGCTTATAACCCGACCGCGGATCGCAGATAACGGAGCTCCCTGGCAGCCTTCCCCTTATTGGGAAGAAATCTTGCGTTGTGTAAATATTGAACCTTTAATCCATACAAGCCGCACATTGCCAGATTTGGATGATGCCTCATCCAAATCGGAATTTTTTGAAATAATTTCAACCGATACAGAATATAGTTCTGCCTGGAGGCAGGCCGAAGAGAATCTGCCAGATATTTGCAGCCAGATTGAGCAAGGATTATGGATTTTATCCAGCCGTACTTACAATTCAGAAACGTCCGGGGGTATTTATGATGGAATGCTAACTGGGCTTGGTTTTGTTTTTTCTGAGAGTTATTCAGCGGAGCATGTTTGGAGCGCAAGCCGTCTGGAAACCTACCAAACTTGTCCCTATTATTTTTTTGTAGCTAATGTATTAGGACTGGAAAGGATTGACCCGCCAAGAGAGGGCTTGGATGCCCGGCAGCTTGGCAATATTTACCATCATATACTTGAAGATTTATATCAAGGAGCGGGTGATCACCCTCGGCTGAAAGGTTTGCAGAGCGCATTGCCAGAAATTGCCAGAAAGGTTTTTGATCAGGCGCCGCAAAGAGAGGGTTTCAGGAAAACAGCATGGTGGCTTCATACCCAAAAAGAAATCTTAACCAACTTGGAACGTTGTCTGATTGTATTAGAAACACTGGATCAATCATTTGTATTTTTCCGGGCTGAACAAAGATTTGGGATACCTGAATTTCCTGAGCCTCCCTTGCAAGTAAGTACCCGGGGAGGAAATATTTTTCACCTGCGCGGATTCATTGACCGGGTAGACAAAAATGAAATGAGAAAAATCCGGATCATTGATTATAAAACCAGCGCAAGCTATGGCTTTACG
>CBDVDO010000271.1:0-2984 GCA_965372765.1 uncultured Anaerolineales bacterium | reverse complement strand
CGCAGGATTGAAGGACAACAGATTATGGTCTGTGAGGGTAGCGCCGGAGTTAAGCCCGGCGGATATTCTTGTGATCGAATGTTCTGCAAAAATCTGGCGTGAGGAAGAGGAACTCTACTACCCCCGGGATACCCGGGGACTGAGACTGGAGATCGATCCGACCCTGGAACTGTTGAACGGTCTGAAACCCGGTATCATGACCGCTTACGAATCCAGAAGAGAAGTGGTTTCAGGTCTGGATAAGTACATGATTGAAGCAGGGCCGCATTTATCATGGATAGGCAGCGGCTGGAACGCGACAGCCAGAGTATCCGCGGGATACATACCTGGTGATGATGAACTTCCCGCCTGGTTCTTCGATGGGAACGACAGCGGTATCTCATGGAGAACGTCAGCCAGAATAGGCAGGAGTCTTTCATCCGGGCTTGATATCAGTATTTTCTACTGGGGAAGAAAACCCTCCGGAAGCAGCTGGAGCCAGAGGGCAGGCCTGGAAGGAACGGTGAATTTCTGATGCTCAGCCTGATACTCTGCATTGTTATTACTGCGCCGTCCCCTGTGGAGAATTCCCTTACTGTTGAGATCGGAGGCAGTCCTCCCGTTCCCGCCCTGTATGAGCTTGGAATTGATTCAGTCTTCGCTTCCGATTCGTCCATCACCGTGCTGCAGGAAAGTGTCCTGCAATGGTATCTGGAAGAAGGGTACCCATTTGCAGGTGCGGGTTACTACTTTGTTTCAGCCGATTCTCTAATAGTAAATACCGTACCCGGAAGGCATGCCCTTCTTGAAGAAGTCCGCATTGAAGGGATATCGGGAACCCGCAGCGAAGTCTTTACCAGGCTTCTGGCGATCGAGCCTGGTGATACCTACGAACGTGAAGCGGTGAACGCATGGATTGCAAGGATCGAACACCTGAAGTTCATAAAAGCTGCCGCTATCACTGAACTCTTTCTTGGAGAAGGAGGCAATATCGTCATTGTACAGCATGTAGAGAAGGGGAGATCAGGGCATTTTGCAGCATCCATGGATTGGCAGGGGGAGAATCTTGAAGGCGCCGGAGAAATTCTTTTCCTGAACATCGCTGGAACCGCACGGGAACTGGAGATCTCGGGCCAGACAACCGAATGGGGAGGCTTTAACGCATATCTCCGCTATAGAGAGCCATGGCTGTTCGGTATTCCACTTTCAGCCCAGCTGGAAGCTTCACAGGAAACTCCGGAAAGCTCATGGGTCAATAGGGAAGCAAGCCTTTCAATTATCTGGAGTATCGAACGGACCGAGATCATGGGGGGAGCCGGTATCTGGAGAGGGTATCCCCCGGACGGGGAGCGGCAGAGTTACGATTACGGCCTTGGGGGGATAACCTTCCGCACCGGTTCGAGGGTTCAGCAGGGTTGGAATGGAATTGAGTTTCAGCTGGAGGCCAGGTCCGGCAACAGAACCGGGCAGGATTCCTCGGGTATCCTGACCATGGCGGATTTGGTAATCGATGGAAACGTTTACAGCGGTGTGATTGGTTTCGGGGGCAGGTTACTGACAGGGGGAGTTATGCAGGGGGACTGGTTCGAAGGCCTTCTTGAGCAGCTCGGCGGGCAGGAAACCCTCAGGGGATACCCTGAAAACGCATTCAGGGCGGTACGATATGCAGTAGCAAGACCTGAGATTTCCCTTGGCGAAACCGAGACAAGAGTGTACCTCTTCAGTGATCTCGCGGCAATCAGAACACCGGAAGACGGGATGAGATATCCTGTGGGCTGTGGGGCTGGAATGAGAGGGATGAGCGGTATTTTCCATGCGGATGCCGCAGCTGGATTCCCGCTTCAGGAAGGACTCGGCAGCGCCAGGTTCTATCTCCGCCTCACCGCTTCGATATAACCCGCGATCCCACTGACAGACCCAAAGTTAACCTGAGAGTGTTTCTAATAATTCCATTGATTTAGCATTCACAAATTGTATATCACAGAAAAGTGTAAATTAGTACTAAGTGTATAATGTCTCGCATAACCGGTTGGCGTATAACTCAGTGCTGAGCGCCTTTACTTGCCAGTCCGCGTTGAAGCGATTGATAGCTGTAAATTCTTTATACATTCTATTTCTGGTCCATTAACAATATTGTAATCACTTTTATATATTTCCAAAATGCTTTTTATATGATTTTCAATCTTATCATACTTTTCTAGTATATTAAGGATATTAATCTGCCCTACTAAAGCATCTATTTTTCTATTCCCATTTTTTTGAAAAATATTTGCTTTTTCATATGCCTTATATGCTAGTTCAAAAAAGCCTATTTGTGTAAAGGTTTCTGCTATATTAAGTAAAATGTAATAGGATTTATTGTTTTCTGCAATTTTATCTAATTCTTTGCATGCCTTTTCGCTATTACCTTTATGGTAAATTATTTTGCACTTGTAAATATCAAAGATAGATGTATTATCATTGAAATCTCTTATACAATTTTCTATTTCTCTCTCTGCTTTATCTATTTGCATATATTCAATATATGATTCAATTAGAATTCTTCTTGCTATTATGGATTTTGGAAATATCTTTAAATACTCATTATAAAATAAAATCGGATTGTTTTTACATTTCTTATTAAAATCCAGATTGATATTTCCACTTCCAAAAATATAATTATCATGAATCCAAGGATCAATATTATTTTTCTGCAATGCTTTTTCTGCGTATACTTTTGTATTTGATAATGCTTTTAAAGAAATTAAATGCCAAATTTCAGATAAAGTTTTTTCATCATTGGTGTTTTGAGTTGCTTTTAATAATTCATCAATTGATAATTCATTTGATTCCCAGTATTCCCAAATTTGATCTAATAATGAATTATCATGTATCAGTTTTATCATTACTACTCCAATGCGCGAAGCGTCCAGCTAACGCTCTGCATAACCAGCACAGATATTACTATGGTTCATAGCTTTGCATCTGTGGCTGGTTTATGCATTTGTTGTGCAATTATCTGCTTT
>CBDVDO010000270.1:0-2984 GCA_965372765.1 uncultured Anaerolineales bacterium | reverse complement strand
AAACCACGCTATAGCTGGAGAGGCAGCTCCAGCGGTTCAATGCCCGGGAGAGCTGGCTCTCTCCCTTGAGCAGTGGACAGAGGGCATTCTCTATCACCCAGTGACTTAGTCACCTTGTCACCGGTATTTCCCTCTCTCCCCCTCGCCGTTCCCCCTCGTTTGTACTGAGTCCAGCAAGGTTTAGGAGGGAAGAGCGTTTTCCGCGTGCCCCTTGATTAACCTTAGCCACTCTTTTCTGATCAACCCGCTAAAGAACCTGATTAGTGACCAATAGAGAACGAAACGAGCCCGACTCGGAAACGATTTGCATTGAATCCGGGTTTCTGTTATCAGGCGAGTGCGCTGTTCTGCAAGGCATTTTTTAATTACTTTCTATCAATCTCGAAACGGATGTCCTAATTGTTAGTAGTCTTGAGTAAAACTACCTTTCGTCCAATCCCTAAATCGGAAGATGATAGGTCCACTCAGCCTGGCAGCCATGATACCGGAATAAAAAGATAGCAGTTACTTTTTCCTTTTGAAAAGAAGGTAGTACAGGCCGAATCCCGGAAGCAAGCTGACCATCAGCAATAGAACAGTTTCGTAATTCCAAAAACTCTCTCGACCAAACTGCAAGTAATTCACTATGTAGTAAACCTCCTGCAGCAATAAGCTCACTGCTCCGCCAATTACGCCACAGATTGATCCCAAAGGTCTTCGACCTTCTGCCATCAATGCCCCGCCTGTTCCACCAATTATGGATGCCAGGATAATCCTGGGAAAAAAACTCCAGGCAGAATAAAATGATAACCACAGTAAGCCAAGAATAATCAAGAAAAACCCACTTGTGATCATAATTACCTTGAAGTTCTTCTGGAAAGGGGTTTCCTTTTCTACTAGCACTTCAATCAGCAGGGTTGTCGGTATGCCGCTAGCCGGGTCTTCCGGCCCATAGCCAGGATAGCGATACTGCTCGCCGGATTCCACACCCGGTGGGATGGGTAGGATCAAGTGCTTTTCTGATTTTGTAGAGCCAACGTAGAGGGTCATTTCCACCCCTTCAGCAGCGGATTTTTTAGGAATAACCAGAGAATAGGTATACTCCGATTCAGGTACCTGTTTTCGTGTTGGTTCTGAGGGAATAGACTCCTGACTTCCCGGTTTCTCAGCTAGGGTTGCGGCAGCAAGGAACCAATCACCCAGGAGGACAAATAGTTGGAAATTGGGGATTTTCACTCCCTTTTCCGTCACCCAGGGAAATGACAATTTCCTCTGACCGGTTTTGTGGACACTCACGGATATCTCGCCGTGGCGCTGAACTTCGATCTTCTTCAACTCCTTCCACGGAAGAGCTTTTTTTCTCCCATAAGCCAGGCCATGTCGGTTCAAAGAGAACGAACCAAAAGGTATCGTTTCCCCTTTCTTCAGCTGGTCAACAATCCCGGGGAACCTGGCCTGAGTGACTGCATTTTGGATTTGTCGGCTGATCCGCTCAATCTCCTGCAACCTGCGATCAAGGGTCAGCTCTTTTCCCCCATCTAGAGTCATCGTGATCCGGTGGATATGAATATGGATGATTCCCTGAAAGACCATCTTCTGCCATTTTTCCAGAACCGAATTCACGTTCTGCCAGCGGATAACCGTCGTTTCCTCCCATCGCCGGAGGGAGAATCCTTCTCGGAAAATTCGCAGCCGCAGATCCTTATTTATGAACAAGCGTACCATCTGGTAAAAAGCAAATCCTAGGAAAAGAACCCCAAGGAGAATGAAAAACACCATCGCCTCGGGGAAGACATAGGAGAGCATCATCGTCCCCGGTCCCAGGACACTGAAGAGCGTACCGATAATTAATAGTCGCCGGGCAGTTATCCCGCTTTCGGAGAGCATCAAACCCAGGTCCAACTCTTCTGCTGAGAACTCACTATTTTCTGGTGTATCCGCTGGATCAATCCAGATTCCCCAGCCAGTGTATAAACCACTCAGGTAGGATGGATCTGGCACAGGGAGTGATGGGCTTGTCTTGATAACTTGATCAAGGATATCCATTTTTACTCCTTTGCTTCTCCTTCTCAGCAAATTGTTCAAGGCAAAACCAATAACCGCACTTGATTGCTAATTCACCCCTTCAGATGGGCGCAGTCAAGTCCAGGGCAGCGGGGGTTAGCTTAAGATTAAATGAGATATCATTTTACAAATAACTCAATTTCACCTTGCTTTTTGGGGTACTTTCCGACGATTCCCGAATAGAACTCTCGAATGATCTCAAAATCAGCGTTAATATCACCGGTGGGTTTTATACTGGGGCCAAGCCCACAGACCTTGTTTTTATAGTCAAGATAAGCCATCACGATCGGTACATCGGCTTTAAGCGCAATATAATAAAATCCTGTTCGCCAACGGGATGTTTTACTGCGAGTTCCTTCCGGGGCAATTCCGATGATTAATTCATCGTGTTCATCAAACCTGGCAGCAATCTGATCAACCAGATTATAGTTTCCTTTCCTGTTGACAGGAATAACTCCAAACGAGCGCATAAATACTCCCAGCGGCCACCAAAAGAGAGAATCTTTTCCCAACATACGCATGGGTATGCTTTCCACAGCCATCAACATCAGCACAACAATAAAATCCCAATTGGACGTATGAGGTGCGCCGATTATCACACAGCGCGATGGAGCTGGTGAGATTACATCGGTGCGCCATCCCGTTAATCGCATAACAAATCGAGCAATTGTTTGAGCCAGGTTGGATCTTTGAATACCTAAGGCTAAAGACATAATTATTTTCCTAGTCTGGAGTGTTCTTTTTTCCTCCTAATTATATCTTACGCAAACAATTAGCTAACGAATAAACTCAGCGAGCGCCGGTTTTCAGTATTAGGTTTCTACTCAATGATATTTTAACGAGTTTAAAGTTTAAGGTTTAAAGTTTAAGCATTCAACATTCTCCCTCAGTCTCAAATTCACCCAGTCACTCAGTCACCTAGTCACCGGCATCTCCATGAT
>CBDVDO010000269.1:0-2993 GCA_965372765.1 uncultured Anaerolineales bacterium | reverse complement strand
GTAACAACATCTAATAAACTGGTAATATCCCATGGTTAAAGAACAAAAACGTGATCTCATGACAGCCGCAATCCTGGTATCTGTACTATATGTTGCTGCTCAAATGATGTCCGATATTGCCAGTTTGCGGATCGTGATGATTGCAGGTTACTCAATCGATGCCGGAACATTTATTTACCCGCTGACGTTTACGCTAAGGGACATGGTCCACAAAGTTGCCGGAATCAAAGCAGCTCGAATTTTAATTCTCACTGCGGCAGGGATCAATATCTTCATGGCTTTATTTTTCAGGGTTGTATCGCTGCTGCCCCCGGATTTAACTATTGGTCTCCAGGAAGAATTTGGGCTGGTGCTTTCACCAATCTGGCGCATCGTCGCGGCATCAATTATTGCCGAAGTGGTGTCCGAGCTTATTGACACCGAAGGGTATAGATTCTGGGTTGAAAAAGTAACTAAAAAGTACCAATGGGCTCGGGTCTTGTTCAGCAATTTGCTCAGCATTCCCATAGACAGTTTCCTCTTTAGTTTTCTGGCATTTTGGAGATTATTTCCAACTTCCGTTGTGATCTCAATTTTCATCAGCAACATGATCATCAAGGGAATCACAACAATTGTCAGCATACCCGGCATCTACCTTGTTCCTGACAGGAATTCCTGAAAAATAATCAGCAATAGATATCATGATTTACGAGGGGTTTATCATCCTTAGTATTTTTCCCCCAATTGTTAATTGTAAGTCTCCTGGTATTTTTCCCAGAAGATTCAGAATAACAGTCTATTGCTAGGTCATCAAAAGCAGACTACAATAGAAAAATGGCCCTACCTGCAACTCTCAAGGGGCCACACAACCTTATGGATCATTCATCCCCTGAGGGAGGTGCTATCTTGCGAAACGAAAATAAAATCGTCTTGATTTCTCTACTCCTGCTTTCCCTGGTCGTAAGTTCCTGTAATATGCCGCAGGGCAATTTATCTTCAGCAGAAGAAACTGCTATCATAAACACATCGGTAGCTGAAACAGTAGCCGCCGGATTAGGAGACACACATCAACCCAGCGACACAGAATCTGTTGATCCCACCGTCACCCCTGATCCCAATTTAGAGGCGACTGATACTCCGGAGCCTTCAGATACACCTGAACCGGATACTCCAACCCCTTCGAATACACCGATTCCCTGCAATTTAGCGAAATTTATCTCGGATGTAACTGTCCCAGATGGCACAATATTTGAACCCGGTGAAACGTTTACAAAAACTTGGCGGCTAAAAAATGTGGGGTCGTGCGCCTGGACATCCGGGTACGATATTGTGTTTTCGGGTGGTGATGCGATGGACGCTCCTGCTTCAGTTCAACTTACAGCAGGAACGGTTAATCCAGGTCAAAATGTGGATGTTTCAGTTGACATGACAGCTCCCGCAGCTGAAGGGACTTATCGTGGGAACTGGAGGTTACGAGAGCCTGGTGATGAGCTTTTTGGCATTGAAAACAGCAGCAGTGGATTATTCTGGGTAGAGATCGAGGTTAAGGAACCCGCACCTACTGAAAAAACAGTAACTATTCTCCTCGCCAGTCGGGGACAGGTTGAAGATGGAGTTGAATTCCGCACCAATGCTAACAATGCCGGGGATACTTCAAACGATGTAGGGTTGCAAGGTTTTGTAACTTTTGATGTAAGCGGCATCCCCAATGGTTCGACCATTATTTCCGCAAAACTGGCTCCAGTAAGTTTCGATACCTTAGGTGATCCATTTGGCAGCCTGGGTTGCCTGCGGGCTTACGTTCATAACTACGATACCGTAGGTCCCGAAGACTTTAAACCCGTCGGTGTTTCCTATTCAATTGTTCGTTTTTGCAATGAAGCTGAAATGAACATCAGCAGTAAGCAAACTATGAACGCCACTGGAATAAGCGGCATCCAGAATGCCCTGGCTGGTGATAAATTTCAAATACGTCTTCAGTTTAAGGACATTCACAGTGACGGAGACGGGGTAGCCGATGTTATCAGGCCTACTCTAAAGATCATCGTCACCTATGAAGAGCCCTAAGCTGATTTAGACGTTAGATCAGGATACAACTAAAAACACCTCCAATTCAATTGATAATGGAGGTGTTTTTTTCAGAATCTGGATACGCTTTTGCTGGGAACCTGAAATACCACTCAGGAGAATAGATCCCTTTTGACCGAAATTTGTTCAAGTTCCGGATAAGCTTGCATAAATTGATCTTCCGATTTAATTCCCAGCAGCCATAAAACCCACTTGAAAAAACCCTTGGTCAAACCTCCACCACCTTGACTGGCATGACAGGCTGCTGCAGCATCTTTTTTATCTTTGACAGTTGTATAATTTACCCGAACATGAATCGGGAAATCTTGACTGGCTATTTGAGTCAAGTCAATATCTTTATTCTTCCCATATTTACTGGGGTCTTTGCCCATCAAGCGCAGCATGCGCACAGTAAACCGAACATAACGACGCGGGATGGTATGGTAATACAATTTCCCAGGTTTATATGGAGGATAAGAACTCTTGAAAGTGGGATCACCAGCCAATTGAAATGCTTTTGTCGCAGCCTGATGAATAAAAATATGATCGGGGTGTTTATATCCTCCGATTGGGTCGAAAGTCAAAATAACCTGCGGTTCAATTTGTCGGATATACTCTGCAATTTCTTTTGCGACTTGATCTACAGTCGCGTTAATCAACGCCTCAGGATTTGTATTATCTGAGCTGCCAGACATACCAGAATCACGATAGTCCAATAATTGAACTTCCGTTATACCAAGCTTATCTACCGCGCAGCGTAACTCCATCTCTCTCAAATGAGCAATTGAGGGCTGCCCCTCCAGGAATTCCGGGGCCACTTCACCAGCTTCCCCACGCGTAGCACATATTAGATGCACATCTGTTCCATCATCAGCATACTTCGCCAGGGTTCCTCCCATTCCAAAAGATTCGTCATCAGGATGAGCCAAAACAGATAATAATGTCCT
>CBDVDO010000268.1:0-3011 GCA_965372765.1 uncultured Anaerolineales bacterium | reverse complement strand
CGGGGAAGCCATTTGATAATCTCTCATTCCCGCCTGCCGATTACACGATCAGTCACCTTTCTTCATCCCCAGGATGGACGGCCGGTTTTTGCCCTTCCCTGGGAAGGCGTCACATTATTTGGCACTACAGATATCGACCATGATGGAGGACTAATAACAGATCCAGCAATCAGTTCAGTAGAATTTGATTATATGTTATCAGCCCTGCAGCAGGTATTCCCGGCTCAAGAGTTGGGTTCTCAGGACGTAATCGCCACTTTTTCTGGACTTCGTCCGGTGGTAAATACAGGCAAGGAAGATCCATCCAAAGAATCACGAGAGTATGCGGTCTGGGATGAAAATGGATTAATTACAGTGGCAGGCGGAAAACTCACTACCTTCCGGTTAATGGCCCGCGATACACTAAAAAAAGCTGGTAGATATCTGAATACTTCCCGTTTTGATCACCAAACACCTGCTTTGAAAGCCCATCCTGAGGAAATTCAATCCCTGCAGCTGTCTAATTTTTATAATCCTTCACAACGATTGCGCCTCTTAGGACGATACAGTTCTCAGATGCTGACCAAACTTGCCGAGGAGGAACCAACCGCCCATGAACTAATTCCCGGAACGCCATATACCTGGGCAGAACTGAAACAGATCGCCAGCTGTGAGGCAGTCGTTCATCTGGACGATTTGCTGCTCCGGCGACTCAGGCTTGGTCTGCTAGTTCCTCGCGGTGGAGAGGCTCTTTTAGATCGCATCGGAGAGGTCATCAGACCGGAATTAGGCTGGAATGATTCCCGCTGGGAAGAAGAAGTCTCCGCTTATACCCAGTTAATACAAACTGCGTATCAACCACACTGATCATTGGGTATACTATCTTTGTATTCCTGAATATATCTTCAAAGCTGCCGGTCAAATAAAACGAAGGGTAATCGGTAAAGGAATAACTCATGTCAGAAAATTTACTGGCTATTGATAATGGAACCCAAAGTGTGCGCGCCCTACTTTTTGATCCGAGCGGCAACTTGCTCTACAAACAGCAAATTCATATTGAACCCTATTATTCAACCTCACCTGGTTTAGCGGAGCAGGATCCGGAAGTATTCTGGGGAGCTGTTTGTTCCGCCTGCCAGGGTTTGTGGGCTCAGGGAACGGATAAGTCTAGCATCGCTGCGGTTTCTGTGACCACCCAGCGTTCCACTGTTCTGAACGTTGATGAAAATGGATCACCCCTGCGTCACGCCATTGTCTGGCTCGACCAACGCCGGACGGAAGGCCTCAAACCGGTCGGTGGATTGTGGGGCGCAGCGTTTAAAATTGCCGGCGCTTCAGAAACAGTGGCCTATTTGCAGGCTGAAGCAGAAGCCAACTGGATCAGCACCCAGCAGCCCGAAATTTGGAAGGCCACTCACAAATACCTGTTTCTCTCAGGTTTCCTGACCCACCGCTTGACCGGTCAATTTGTAGATTCTGTCGCCTGCCAGGTAGGATACGTGCCCTTTGATTATAAAAATCAAGCCTGGTGTAAAAAATGGGATTGGAAATGGCAGGCGGTCCCCATAGACCAGACCTTGCTGCCGGATCTTGTGCCGGCAGGAGGTGTATTGGGAGAGATCACCAGCAAGGCTGCCGCAGCCACCGGTCTTCCAGAAGGGCTTCCGTTGATTGCTGCCGGGGCAGACAAAGCCACCGAGGTGCTTGGCGCAGGCTGCCTGGAACCTCATCTCGGCTGCCTGAGCTACGGGTCAGCTGCCACACTCAACACAACCCATCGGAAATATATAGAAATTATTCCCCTCATACCCCCTTACCCTTCAGCCATACCAGGTGCCTACAACCTTGAAATCCAGATTTACCGCGGGTATTGGATGGTATCCTGGTTCAAAGAGGAATTCGGGCTTCGCGAACAAAAACTGGCAGATAAACAAGGTATCCAGGCTGAAGATTTGTTTGACGAATTGGTCCATTCTGTGCCACCGGGGTCAGACGGGTTAGTGCTGCAGCCCTACTGGTCACCCGGGCTGCGTTTCCCGGGACCAGAAGCCCGCGGCGCGATGATCGGATTCAGCGATGTGCACACCCGGGCCCATATCTACCGGGCCATTCTAGAGGGGTTGGCTTATGCCCTGCGCGAAGCCTCCGAAAAATCAAACAAACGCAGCGGCGTACCCATCACAGAACTGCGAGTCGCTGGCGGCGGAAGCCAAAGCGATGCTGCCATGCAGTTGACAGCGGATATTTTCGGCCTTCCAGTCTCCCGGCCGCATTTGTATGAAGCATCAGGATTGGGCGCCGCGATTGATGCCGCTGTCGGCGCGGGGATTCACCTAGATTTCAACAGTGCTGTCGAGGCGATGACCCGTTTAGGCGAAACCTTTATGCCAAACCCCCAGACTCATGCCAGGTACAATGAGTTGTACAATGGGGTTTACAAAAACATGTACAAACAGCTCCGGCCTTTATATAAAGCCATGCACAAAAAATGAGCGGTTTAACTCGGTGAAATTAAAGCTTTTTTCGATAATATTTCCCCTCAATGACCCTCTAATGATTGACAAAGTTTATCCCTCATAGTACACTATTTTCCGACCTGGCGAGGTAGCTCAGTGGTAGAGCAGGGGACTCATAAGCCCTTGGCCGGCGGTTCAAACCCGCCCCTCGCCACTTAGTGAGAATTATAAAGGGAAATTGCACACTCAGAGGAGTGTGCATTGTGTTTAAGGCAACTGATACGCAAGGGACTCTGTTGAAAATATTGGTACGAGGAATTCATGGTGAGACAACCTTACTTCTTTTTTATCACCGAACGAATTTTAAGTTCTTCTTTATTGATAATCCGTTGAATATTGGCCCGATGCAGGTAAAAACAGAGAGCGGTCAGACAAACACCCATCAAGGTAAATACAAGCGGATATTCTAATACATAAGTCACAATTGGCAGCGCGACAAAGGCTGTGAATGAACCAGCAACAATATAATCAGTCAGCAACGCAGGAAGAGCCACCAGAAGCAGAAAAAGTATTCCC
>CBDVDO010000267.1:0-3014 GCA_965372765.1 uncultured Anaerolineales bacterium | reverse complement strand
AGCAGCTGCCCACGGCTCTCCTCCGGGAGATGAGGAGTTAGACGCGGCTAAAAATGCTCTGGATTGGCCTATCGAACCCCGGTTTTACATCCCTGAGGAAGTGCTGGATCTTTTCCGTGAAGCTACCACACAGGGATTGGAATTAGAGAACAAATGGAATGAGTTATTTATTTCATATGCAGAGAAATACCCTGATGATGCTGCTGAATTAAAACGAAGATTAGCTGGTGATCTTGCCAGCGATTGGGAGGAAAAAATCCCAAAATTTTCCACCGATCCAAAAGGAATGGCGACCAGAGCAGCTTCTGGCAAAGTAATCAATGCTCTTTCTTCTGTAGTACCGGAATTAATTGGTGGGTCGGCGGATCTTGCCCCCTCGAATAAAACCTGGTTGGATGGAAGTCTGGATTTTCAAGCTGATCAATACCAGGGCAGGAACTTTCACTTTGGAGTGCGAGAACACGGTATGGGTGCTGTGATTAACGGCATGGCAATCCACGGTGGCGTAATCCCCTATGGCGCTACTTTCCTGGTGTTTTCTGACTATATGAGAGGGGCGATACGGGTTTCTGCTTTATCACATTTCCCGAGCATCTGGGTTTTTACCCACGACAGCATCGGGGTCGGAGAAGATGGTCCGACTCACCAGCCGGTTGAACATCTTGCTGCTTTAAGAGCGATTCCTAATTTGGTAGTATTGAGACCAGGCGATGCAAATGAGGTGGCGCAAGCCTGGGCATATGCCATTCGGCACAGGGAAGGGCCTACAGTGTTAGCGCTGTCCAGACAGTCCATGCCTGTTCTGGATAGATCATTGTATTCTCCTGCTGAAGGTTTAAAGCGGGGCGCTTATGTTCTCGCTGATATAGGAGATCATGAACCAGAGCTCATTCTGATGGCATCCGGTTCAGAAGTGGATTTAATTATTAAAGCAGGAGAAAGATTAGCTGCTGAAGGAAAAAACGTCAGGTTGATCTCATTTCCGAGCTGGGAGCTTTTCCGAAAACAAGAAAAATCCTATCAAGAGTTGGTATTAATTCCAAAGATAATAGCACGCCTGGCTATTGAGGCTGGAGTAGCCCAGGGATGGAGAGAGTGGGTAGGAGACAAAGGAAAAATTTTAGCCATTGACGGCTTCGGCGCCTCCGCTCCAGCCGGACGGATTTATGAAGAATTTGGATTGTCAGTGGGTGAGGTGATAAGAAAATCAGAAGAATTATTAAGGAAGGTGGGGTGATGCATATTGCAGTTGGAACTGATCATGGGGGATATCTTTTGAAAGAGACTGTTATTGATGTTATCCGTGAGACAGGTCACGAAGCCCTCGATTTCGGAACGGATTCCGAGGATAGTGTGGATTACCCGGATTTTGCTGAGAAAGTGGGCAGTGCGATTCAATCCGGAAAAGCGGACCGGGGAATTGTCATCTGTGGATCCGGTGTTGGGGGGTGTATCGCTGCCAATAAGATGCAAGGAGTCTATGCAGCGATTTGCCATGATGTATACAGCGCACAGCAAGGTGTTGAGCATGATGATATGAATGTCCTTTGCCTTGGCGGACGGATAGTCGGAACTGAACTGGCAAAGGTTTTGGTCCAGTCTTTTCTGGAAGCAAGATTTGTGGGAGAAGACCAGGGACAGGAACGTCATAAGCGCCGGGTAGAAAAAGTTAAAAAGCTTGAAAAAGAAGGAAAACAATCATGACCACCACAATACAGAAA
Source organism: uncultured Anaerolineales bacterium (assembly GCA_965372765.1). Lineage (GTDB taxonomy): Bacteria > Chloroflexota > Anaerolineae > Anaerolineales > UBA11858 > B10-G9. The sequence continues at coordinate 1,293 of CBDVDO010000267.1, read as the reverse complement.
CTAAACCAGATTGGCCAATCAATCTGGTACGACAATATTGAAAGAAAGCTGTTGAAGGACGGTACTCTGGAAGGGATGTTTAATCGAGGGGAGATTCGAGGTATAACGTCAAATCCGAGTATTTTTAATAATGCGATCAGTCAGTCCGATGAATATGATGAAGAGATCAAATCCCTTACCCGGGAAGGTTTATCCAGAGAGAATGTTTACGAAAGCCTGGCGATAAGTGATATTCAGGCAGCAGCTGATCTGTTTCGACCTCTGTATGATCAAACCGATGGGGGTGATGGGTATGTAAGTTTGGAAGTCAGTCCTTATCTTGCCCATGACCCTGATCAGACGATAAGTGAGGCAAAAAGGCTTTGGAATGATGTAAACCGACCCAATCTAATGGTAAAAATTCCGGCCACAAAAGCGGGTTTGCCGGCAATTACAGAAACCATTGCCGCTGGAATAAACGTTAATGTCACTTTAATATTTAGCCTGGATCGCTATCGCGAAGTAAGAGAAGCATACCTGGCAGGCCTTGAAAAAAGAGCATCTGCGGGAAAGCCAATTGCTAATATTGCATCTGTGGCTTCATTCTTCATCTCCAGAATTGATTCAAAGGTCGATAAACAGCTAGAAGCTCTCATAAAAACAGTTACTTCAGAAGAGGAAGGGCGAATTGAAGGGCTGATGGGAAAGACTGCTGTGGCGAGTGGAAAATTGGCGTTCCTGGATTATGAAGATACATTTGGGGATAAGGGAACCCGGTTTGGAAAACTCAAACAACAGGGAGCAAAACGTCAGCGTGTCTTGTGGGCTTCCACCAGCACCAAAAATCCAAAATATCTAGATACAAAGTATGTTGAGGAAATGATTGGTCCGTTAACGATCAACACAGTTCCTCCTAATACCCTGGAATCTTTCCTGGATCATGGTGTGGTAGAGCGGACAATTGATCAGAACCTTGAAGAAGCACACAAGGTTATGGCAGGTTTATCCGGGTTGGGGATTGATCTTGATCAATCCACTCAGGAACTGGAAACCGAAGGTGTCAAATCCTTTGCTGACGCGTATACATCTTTGTTGGATTCGCTGCAAAACCGGATGCTTGATTTTCAGAAATGAGGGACTACTTTACCAGGATACAAAGCGTCTCCCGTGATGAATAAAACTCACTCCGAAGTTGAATTTGAAGGGAATAAGGAAGTCTGGCTGGCAGCAGAAAAATTAGTTTCTCCCCGGGCAGTTGAACGGGAGGAAGCTCTTGACTTCCTGGTAGAAAAAGGTTTGCCTGCGAAATCTCCC
>CBDVDO010000266.1:0-3016 GCA_965372765.1 uncultured Anaerolineales bacterium | reverse complement strand
CAAGTATGCGCCCAACCTGCGGCCCATTCGAGTGATGTGCTCTGGTCGAGTGGATCCCCAGTTTGTACTCCAGGCTCTCCGCAGTGGAGCGGATGGTGTGCTGATTGCCGGCTGCCATCCCGGAGAATGCCATTACGTGAATGGAAATATCAAAGCACTTCGGCGCTTCCTGCTGCTGAAGAAGACTCTTTCCCAATGGGGTATTGAAGATGAGCGGGTCCAATTACTTTGGGCTTCTGCTTCTGAAGGCATCGTCCTGGCTGAAAGAGTGAACAAAATGACAGAAGAAATTCGAGCTCTGGGTCCACTACGCTGGCATGATAAAGTCCTGGATGGTAATGGATCAATACCAATCCCCGTAAAGGAGATATAACATGGGAGCAAAAGAAAAACCAAAACTGGCCATGTATTGGGCTTCAGCCTGCGGTGGATGTGAAATCTCAGTGCTTAATATCCATGAAAACATCCTGACTGTGGATGAGGTTTTTGATATTGTGTTCTTCCCCTGTATTGCGGATTTTAAAGTCAAGGACCTTGAGTCCTATCCAGACGGATATATAGACGTCTGTCTCTTTAATGGAGCGATTCGCAATTCAGAAAATGAAGAAATGGCTCATCTGCTTCGTAAAAAATCAAAAATATTGGTCGCCTTTGGTTCCTGTGCGTACGAGGGCTGTATTCCGGCGTTATCCAATCTGACTACTAAAGATGCAACATTTGATAGAGTCTATCTCAACAACCCATCAATTGATAATCCGGACGGTATCCTGCCCCAGGTAGTGACCAAAGTAGCGGAAGGTGAATTAACCCTGCCGTCTTTCTATCACACGGTAAAATCACTTGATCAGACAATAGATGTTGACTACTACCTTCCAGGATGCCCACCTGAACCACACCAAATTTGGGCAGTTCTCCAAGTAGTTGTGGGCGCCCTCCTTGAAGGGAACCCGCTGCCCCCGGCAGGCGCTATTCTTGGTGCCGGGACAACAGCTGTTTGTGAAGAATGTGAACGGGAAAAAGGCGAAAAGACCATCGACCGCTTTTACCGTCCCTATCAACTAGTCCCTGATCCGGATCAATGCCTGCTTGAACAAGGCCTTATCTGCATGGGCATAGCGACCAGGTCCGGATGCGGAGCTCTCTGCCCGACTGTAGGCATCGGCTGCCGGGGTTGTTACGGCCCTCCGGATGGTGTGCTAGATCAGGGCGCCAAGATGCTCTCTGCCCTTGCCTCTGTGATTGACGTTGGTGATGAAACCATGGAGGATGATGAACTAGAACAAAAAATTCAGGCAGTTATCGATACCATTCCTGATCCTGCCGGTACATTTTACCGCTTCAGTATGGCACACTCAATTCTCCGACGTGTCAAGAACGGAAAAGGAGTCTCTTAATGGAACGGATTACTATAGACCCCATCACAAGATTGGAAGGCCACGGAAAAATTGAGATCTTCCTTGATGAAAATGGAAATGTAGCAAACGCATATCTGCAAATCCCGGAGCTGCGTGGATTTGAGCAGTTCTCCATCGGCCGCCCAGCTGAAGAAATGCCTCGCATTACCAACCGGATCTGCGGAGTGTGTCCGGAAGCTCACCATATGGCTGCCACAAAAGCCCTGGATGCGCTTTTTGATGTAGAACCTTCTTCGGCTGTTAAAAAGCTGCGGGAACTTTTCTACACATCATTTTATGTAACCGATCACACAGTTCATTTCTATGCTCTCGGCGGACCAGATTTTATCCTAGGTCCAGACTCAGATCCCGCAGAAAGGAATATCCTGGGGGTAATCCACAAAGTCGGTGTGGATATCGGAATCCAGGTAATTGAATGCAGAAAAAGAAACCACGAAGTGATCAAGATGCTTGGAGGGCGTGGAATCCATCCTGTTGCCGGGTTGCCCGGAGGATGGAGCAAAGCCATGACCAAGGATGAACAGAAGATCATTCTGGAATACGCTCAGCAGAATGTGGATTTTGCCCTCTTCAGTTTGAAGATATTTGATGATATAGTGCTAGCCAACCAGGCCTATGTTGACCTGATCGTCTCCGATGCTTTCACCCATGAAACTTACTATATGGGTACTGTAGACGAGGATAATTTAATTAACTTTTATGATGGGATGATCCGGGTCACCGGGCCAGACGGAAAAGAATTTGTCCAATACCCCGCCAAAGATTACACCCAACATATCGCCGAACGGGTTGAGCCCTGGTCATACTTGAAATTCCCTTACCTGAAGAACATTGGATGGAAAGGATTTGTGGATGGAATGGACAGTGGTGTTTATTGTGCTACACCCCTCTCCAGGCTAAATGCTGCGGACGGTATGGCGACACCAAAAGCCCAGGAACATTTTGACCGTTTCTATGAAACCCTTGGCTCCAAGAAATCCGACGGCCGTTATCTTCCCGTTCATCACCGCCTAGCGACGCACTGGGCCCGCCTGATTGAGCTTCTTTATGCGGCGGAAAGGATGGAGGAATTAGCTAAAGATCCGGAGATTACGGATCCAAATGTTCGTCCGGTAATAACCAATACTCCCACCGAAGGAATTGGAAGTGTTGAAGCTCCCAGGGGAACATTAACTCATCACTATAAAACGGATGAGAATGGGATTTTAACAGATGTTAACCTCATTGTTGGCACCACCAACAACTATGCACCCATTGCTATGTCCATCAAAAAAGCCGCCCAAGGGTTAATCAAAAATGGAGAAGTGAATGAAGGATTGCTCAACATGGTTGAGATGGCATTCAGGAACTACGATCCCTGCATGTCCTGTGCGACTCACTCCTTGCCCGGGCAGATGCCCCTGGAAATTCAAATCCATGATGTTGATGGTAAATTAATTGATACCATCAGCCAGTATATAGACTGACGGGTAGGAATTAAAGTTTTATCTAGTGTAAAATAAAGTAACCAGTGACCGGCATTATCTGGCTGGGAGCTGGTTGCTTTATTTCAGGCAGACCTTATGAAAACAATTATCATCGGATTAGGCAATCCAATACTT
>CBDVDO010000265.1:0-3017 GCA_965372765.1 uncultured Anaerolineales bacterium | reverse complement strand
TCATTAATCAATCCGCTCCGCTCTCTTTTTCCCCTGCTGGTCCTCACCAAAGGAAATATCGGGGCAGAGATTTTTTATCAGGAAAAGACCACCGCTATCCCCGTTATGCCGAAGGATGAGGTGGATCCAACAGGAGCTGGTGATATATTTGCAGCAGCATTTATGATAAATTACACGCTTAATGGAAAGAAGTTGATTGAATCTGCACGGGTGGCTTCAGCACTAGCAGCGATCTCTGTCACCCGACCGGGGATTGAGGGAATTCCCACAGAAGCAGAGATACAATCCATTCAAGAGGTTCACTGAGATATGGGATTAATTTATACAATTGCCAATCAGAAAGGCGGTGTCGGAAAAACGACATCAACAATTAACCTGGGCGCTTTTTTAGCCTATTATGGTAAGAATGTCCTGCTGGTAGACATTGACCCCCAGGCTAACGCCACCTCCTCGCTAGGAATTGACAAGAAAAATATCGCAGGAGGAACCTATGAGGCAATTCTGGAAGAAAATAATATCCGGGATTATATCCTGCACAATCCAAAACTAAAACTTTCTATCCTGCCGGCTTCCCCGGATCTGGCCGGAGCAGAAATAGAGCTGGTAAATGAAGTTGGTCGAGAAACTTTATTGAAGAGAAAACTACTTCCCCTAGCGGAAGAATACGATTATATCCTGGTGGACTGCCCACCTTCACTGGGATTGCTCACACTGAATGGATTGGTAGCCGCAGTGAATGGCATCCTGATTCCTGTGCAGTGTGAATACCTGGCAATGGAAGGTTTGGGAGACCTGGTCACAACCATCGAGAGAGTTCGCCGGGTGATCTCTCCAGACTTGATCATCCGCGGGGTTATCCTGACCATGTTTGATACCCGAACCAACCTGGCCAATGATGTGGTAATAGAAGTGAAAAAACATTTCGAGGAGCAAGTCTTTAACACCATCGTTCCCCGCAGCATCCGCCTGGCTGAGGCGCCATCTTATGGCATCCCGATTTCTCTCTATTCTCCAGGTTCAATCGGGGCCAACGCTTATCAAGAATTGGCAAAGGAAATCCTGCTGGGAGATGGCCACCAGCTTCCTGAGGTATAATAGGTTCAAGTAAAAATTAAGTTTAGATTAATCAATATTACCAGGGAAAAACCTTCAAAAACATATGGCACCCAAACGACCCGGCCTGGGAAAAGGCCTTGATGCACTCATTCCTATTCATCCTGATGGGGAAATCATATCCGAATTTGGCGGAGTCCTGGAAGTCCCGCTGGAGCTGATCGCAGCCAACCCTCATCAGCCCCGGAAAGGTTTTGATGAAGATAAATTAAAGGAACTGGCCTCATCCATCGAAGAACACGGTATCATTCAACCGTTGGTTTTGACAGCCCAGGACCTGGACTCGGATCAAAAATATGCCCTGATTGCCGGTGAACGGCGTTTACGGGCAGCAAAACTTGCTGGATTATCGACCGTGCCAGCTATCCTGCGGGAAACAGACAGCCAGAATCATTTACTGTTAGCGCTGATTGAAAACGTACAACGAGCGGACCTCAACCCACTGGAAGCTGCAACTGCCTACCAAAGCCTCTCAGTCGAGTTTGGCCTCTCCCATGAAGAAATTTCGAAACGGGTGGGAAAAAGTAGAACTGCCGTCACCAACACTATGCGGCTGTTGGATCTGCCCGATGTAGTCCAGCAGGCAGTGAGGAAAAACCAGGTCAGCATGGGACATGCCCGGGCGCTCCTGGCTCTGCCAAACATCAAAGCCCAGAGTTCAGCCCTGCAGACCATCCTGACTAAGGAACTAAATGTGCGGCAGACGGAAGCGCTGGTAAATAAATTCAAAGGTAAAAAGCGACCCAAGCCGCCCAAAAAGGACACCAAGTCACCTGAGCTCAAATCTCTAGAAGAGGAATTGCAGTCCTCTCTGGGAACGAAAGTCCGCCTGACGCGGAGTAAAAGCGGCAAAGGAACCATTACCATTCATTATTATTCGGATGAAGAGTTTAATACCTTGATCGACCTCTTCCGGAAATAATTAACTCCCCGGTTCTTCCCTCTATAAATAAAAACTGATGGAATCTTTCCAGCTGACTAATGCCCGCATCTATACCATGGATCCCCGGCAGCCCCTGGCTTCTTCCCTGGTCTGCCGCGGCGAAAAAGTAGAACACTTGCTGGCTGAAGACCCTCTGGATTACAAAAATTCCCTTGATATTGGAGGGAGGATTGTCCTTCCGGGATTGATCGATGCCCATCTGCACTTAAGGCAGTATGCTGAGACCCTGCAATATATAGATTGTGAGACCAGGACCAAAGAGGATTGCCTGGAGAAAGTCGCAAAACGGGCCGACATGACCCCACCCGACGAATGGATTCGAGGACATGGCTGGAATCACAATCATTGGTCCACTGGCTATGGCACGGCAGCAGAACTGGATCAAATTTCCCCTCATAACCCAGTCTACCTGACCGGTAAATCCCTTCATGTGTCCTGGGCTAATTCCGCAGCACTTAAAATCGCTGGAATCAGGGACCAGACACCTGATCCACCTCGCGGGACCCTGTTAAGGGATGAGAATGGAAGCCCTACAGGAATCCTGTTTGAAGAAGCAGTAAACCTGGTGGAAAAATTCATCCCATCCCCAAGCGTCGAAGCAGCCGCGGAAGGCATTCGGAGAGCCCAGGAAGTATTGTGGAAAATGGGACTCACGGGTGTTCACGATTTCGACCGCGAGCTCTGTTATCATGCCCTGCAGTACTTAGTAGAAAGAGCGCAGCTTAAACTCAGGGTATTAAAAAGCATCCCCGCAAAATATTTATCATCGGCTATTGAGCTGGGGTTGAGAACCGGCTCCGGGAACGATTGGTTGTGGATCGGGGGGGTGAAGGATTTCGCAGATGGCGCGCTGGGGCCGCAAACGGCTGCCATGCTGGAACCTTATCAGGGATCCAGCGCTAACAGGGGTATGCCGCTGTTAACAGAAGAAGAACTGCTTGAGTTGGGCATCAGGGCAGCG
>CBDVDO010000264.1:0-3024 GCA_965372765.1 uncultured Anaerolineales bacterium | reverse complement strand
TATCGTTCGCCGGGTAGGAGATTAAATATTGATTTGAATTAATTTGCTTATTTGGCAGGTAAAAATGGATAAAAGGAATTGTCATTAGACCAACCTGATTTATCCGAGGAAAAAATCACTTTATTCAACTAAGGAGTATGATCATGAGAAGTTTTGCAGGACGTAATATTATTTCATTGAAGGATTTTGAACGCCATGAGTTTGAGCGTGTATTTGAGGTGGCGGAAAAATTAGCTCCAATTGCTCACAACCGGAAGAACGTTGATCTTCTGAAAGGGAAAATCATGGTAACGGCATTTTACCAGCCGTCTACTAGAACTCGCCTGGCTCACGAATCAGCCATGCTTCGGCTGGGTGGTAAAGTGACAGGTTTTGCGGACGCTAAGATGACCCGCGCCGGTGACTTTTATATGGAATCCATCAAGGATACCTTTAAAATGCTTGAAAATTACGGCGATGTCATTGTTATGAGGCATTTCCAAAAAGGTGCACCCCAGGAAGCAGCAAAATGGGTAAGTGTTCCCATTATCAATGGTGGCGACGGTTGGGGTGAACACCCGACCCAGATTCTCACTGATCTCTATACTATCCAACGCGAAAAAGGCCGCATTGATGGATTAAAGTGGGTTGCAGTTGGTGATATGAGAATGCGCACCATGCACTCCCTGGGCCATGCATTAACCCAGTTTGATTGCCCAATCACCTTTATTTCACCTAAAGATATGTCTTTGCCTGATGAATACCGGGAAGATTTTAAACGGAACAGTTTGAACTTCACAGAAGGTGATGACGTTCGGAAAGTCATCGCAGATGCAGATGTCATTTTGGTTGAGCCGTTTGTTCATCCTGATTACACTAAGTCCCGCGATGAACGGGATGGCGTTGTTGGGTTAACTCCTCCGGAATTTAAAATCACCAAAGAACTGTTGGAAACCAAAGCAAAATCGGATGCAGTGCTGCTACACTCGCTGCCCCGCATGGATGAAATTCCTCCTGATGTGGATCAGACCCGCTGGGCCCGCTACTGGCAGGAAGGATTTAACGGTGTTGTGATGCGCATGGCTCTCCTGGCGTTGGTTTTAGGTGAGATGGAGTAGGAATACTGATAGAAAGCTAAAAATTGCTGGTGGATTGGTTTATTGTTTACCAATCTACCAGTAAATCAGCAATTAAATAGACAGCAATTCATTATTTATTGAGATAAGGAGAAAATAATGATATCTGATTTAAGAGGTCGTGACTTAATAGGCGACCTGGATTTTACAAAAGAAGAAGTAGAAACTGTCCTTGAAGTAGCCTGGGATCTTAAGAAAAAACGTGCCCTGGGTGAACGCCATGCTTTGTTAATTGATAAAACTCTCTCAATGTTGTTTTTCTTCTCCAGCACAAGGACTCGGGCTTCCTTTGAGTCTGGAATGGCGCAGCTGGGCGGACATGCTGCTTTCATGGAGAGCCGGACAACGCAAATATCACATGGTGATACTGAGAAAGAATTAGGTGAGATTCTCGGCCGATACTTTGACGGGATCGCCATTCGCCACGTGGATTGGGGCATTGGCAATAAGTACCTAAATAACGTTGCGTCAGCCTCCCGCGTCCCGGTTTTGAACATGCAGTGTGAGATCTATCATCCCCACCAGTGCCTGGCAGATATTATGACCATCATTGAGAAAAAAGGCCGGGATCTAAAAGGAAAAAAGATAGTCGTTTCCTGGGCTTATGCTTCCTCATACCTGAAACCAATTTCTGTCCCGCAATCACTGATCTTGCAGATGCCCCGTTTTGGCCTGGATGTCACCCTGGCTCACCCGCCAGAATTTAAATTGATGCCGGAAATCATGGAGCAAGCACAAGAACAAGCTGATAAATATGGCGGTAAATTTGAAGTTGTCCATGATATGGAAGAAGGCTTTAAGGACGCGGACATCGTTTATGCCAAATCCTGGGGCCCCTTGCTCACAACCCAGGATCCAGATGAAGGGAAGAATATCCAGGACAAATACAAAGACTGGATTACCGATTCTAAGAAAATGGCCCTGGCAAATAAGGATGCGATTTACATGCACCCGCTTCCTGCAGATCGCGATGTAGAGGTTACCAGTGAGGTAATGGATGGACCGCAATCAGTGGTTTTTGACCAGGCTGAAAACCGGATGCATGCCCAAAAAGCAGTCATGGCTTTGACCATGCGTTAGGAGAAAAAGATGTCAGAAAAGAAAAAAATAGCAGTTGTTGCCATTGGCGGCAACTCATTAATCAAATCTAAACAGCATCAAACCGTAGCGGATCAGTATAAAGCGGCGCAGGAAACTGCAACTCACCTGGTGGACATGATTGAAGCTGGATGGGATATTGCCGTTGGACATGGAAATGGACCCCAGGTGGGATTCATTTTACGCAGAAGTGAAATTGCTCATAAAGTCGAGGGAATGCATGAATTACCTCTCGATGTCTGCGGCGCAGACAGTCAGGGTGCAATTGGTTACTCCCTGCAGCAGAATATTCAGAATGAGCTGAAAAAACGGGGTATCAATAAACCGGTTGCAACAGTGATTACCCAGGTCCGTGTGGACCCGAATGATCCTGCTTTCCAGGAACCCGCCAAACCCATCGGCACTTTCATGGAAGAAGATGAGGCGCAAAAAAGGAAAGATGAACTTGGCTGGAATATAGTTGAGGATGCTGGCCGGGGTTGGCGCCGGGTCGTTGCTTCTACCCTCCCGGTTGAGATTATGGAACTTGAAGCCATCAAATCGTTGATCGATTCCGGCACGATTACCATCACCGTGGGCGGCGGCGGTATTCCTGTTATCGATACAGATCAAGGCATAATTGGAACCGCAGCAGTAATAGATAAGGATTTTGCTTCTGCCTTCCTTGCCAATGAAATTAAGGCTGATATGCTGCTGATCTCCACTGCAGTTGAAAAAGTCTCCTTAAATTTTGGTAAACCAGACCAGGTTGACCTTGACCAGATGACTGTTGCCGAAGCAAAGAAGTACCTTGATGAAGGAATACATTTTG
>CBDVDO010000263.1:0-3026 GCA_965372765.1 uncultured Anaerolineales bacterium | reverse complement strand
CATAATAGATTAACTGGAGATAAGATGATAACAATAAAATCAGATTTTTTAGGCATGAAGTTATCCAATCCGCTTATATTGGCTTCAGGCATAATGGGTGTTTCTACAGGTTCTATAAAGAAGATTGCTGATAATGGTGCTGGTGCCGTCACGATTAAATCAATCTCTAAAGAGGAAAGGCTGGGACATAATAATCCTACTATGTTCTCATTTGGAGAGGTCTTCATGAATGCTGTTGGTTACTCAAATCCAGGGATGGTCGAGGCAAAAAAGGAATTCTCAGATATTGATAGAATCGGCGTTCCTGTAATCGGAAGTGTAATAGGGACTGAAGCAGATGATTTTGTTGCGGTTATTGAGGAATTAAAAGACATTAAGTTTGGTGCAATCGAGATTCCTTTATCGTGCCCGCATACGCCGGGATTTGGGGTTCTGGCTGGACAGGGAACTCCTGAAGCGACATACAGGATAACAAAGGCAGTCAGGAAAGCGACCAAACTTCCCATCATAATTAAATTATCTGCCAGTGCTCCTGACCTAATTGGTGTGGCGAAGGCTGCAGAGAAGGCAGGTGCAGATGCAATAAACATGGGCAACACGCATGGACCTGGCATGAGGATTGACATTGACTCCGGAAAGCCGATAATGGATTTCAAAGTAGGTGGCATTAGCGGCCCTGCAATAACTCCTGTCACAGTGAGATGCGTCTATGATATCTATGAATCAACAAAGATTCCTATCATTGGGACTGGCGGAATTACAACTGGAAGAGATGCAATCGAGATGATGATGGCTGGAGCATCAGCATTGGGAGTTGGGACTGGCATATATTACCGGGGATTTGATGTTTTCAAGAAGATTGCAGATGAGATGACGTATTGGATGAATAAAAAAGGGTATTTATCTCTCAAGGAAATAATAGGTGTTGCACATGAGGGATGATTGCCCCAGATCACTGGAGATACTTGAGATTAAGAAAGAAGCAAAAGACTTTTTCACTATTTTTGTCAAAAATACTCTTGATGATTTTATTCCAGGCCAGTTTGTGATGGTGTGGATTCCCCGCGTTGATGAGAAGCCATTTGGCGTAAGCTATCTTGAGAAGGACCGAATAGGCATAACATTTGAAGTCAAGGGCAGGTTCACGAAGAAACTTGCTTCTATGAAGAAAACAGGCATAATTGGCATACGTGGACCTTACGGGATTGGATTTCCTGAGCCTGACTCCACCACTATCATCATCGGAGGGGGGTGTGGTGTATCTTCGTTGGCTCCATTGATAGAGAAAGTAAAGAAATCAAATATCATTATCGGTGCAAGATCAAAAGACATACTCCTTTTCAGGAACCGTTTCAAGGATGCTCATTTCACTACAGACGATGGGACTTTTGGGAATAAAGGATTTGTCACAGGGATTTTAGAAGAGAAATTATCCGATTCCGATAAAGTGTCTCAGGTCTTCTGCTGCGGACCTGAAATCATGATGTTAAAAGTGATTGAGATATGCAAAAAGCACCGAAAAAAATGCTTTATCAGCATAGAGAGGTACATGAAATGTGGATTTGGTGTGTGCGGGCAGTGCATGTGCGGGGACAAGGTTGTTTGCAAGGAAGGGCCGGTATTTGAATCAAAAGATGTAGAAGGCAATCCAGAGTTCAATCGTTTTGCAAGGATTAAGTCAGGTAAGAAAGTTCCTGTTTCAGATTATGTAAGATGGAGAAGCTGTGAATGAAGGCCATTACAATCAAGAAACGAATAGCTTAAAAGGAGGAGTTGTTTTTGATGGAAGATAATCCAAAAGAACAGATAGCAAAAATCCTGCTGGAAAAAGAAGCAGTCACACTGAATACAGAAGAGCCGTACACATACGTATCAGGTATACGAAGCCCTATCTATTGCGATAACAGAAAACTGACATTCTATCCTGAAGAAAGGAGTGCCATTGCTGATGCTCTTGCAGAAAAGATAAAAGAGATCGACACTGAAATTATTGCAGGTACAGCTTCGTCAGCAATATCATGGGCTGCACTTGTTGCTGAGCGCCTTGGTAAGCCCATGGTGTACATTAGAAAAAAATCTAAGGGTTATGGGAAAGACAATCTTATCGAGGGAGGAGACATCTCAGGAAAGAAGGTTGTAGTTGTAGAAGATCTTGTAAGCACTGGCGGAAGCAGTTTTAATGCTGTACATGCATGTCTTGAAGCAGGTGCAGATGTGAAGGCTGTGGTTGCGATATTCACGTATGAATTTGAAAGGGCAAGGAAGAAATTTGAGGAATGTAAATGTGATACGATTTTCCTGACAGATTTCTCTACTTTGATACTGGTTGCTGCAGAGAATGACTTTGTTGAGAACGATAAACTTGCATTGATCCGGGAGTGGAATTCTGACCCAGTCGGATGGGGCCCAAAACATGGATTTCCTCCTGCAGAAAAGAAAAATTAGGTGATATTAATGAGAGAACTTAATGAAAAGGAGGAGATTGCAAGAAAGATGATATGCCTGCCTCTTGATGGACTTAAGAGCATGGATGAAATCAAGAGCAGAGTAGAGGAACTGAGTCCAGTTGTCGGGCTTTTTAAGATTGGAAAAGAGACCTTCACAAGATTCGGGCCAGCGGCTGTAAATCTTGTCCAATCCCATGGTTCAGAAGTTTTTCTGGATCTCAAGTATCATGACATTCCTAACACAGTTGAGGGGGCAGCAAAAGCAGCAGCAGAACTGGGGGTTGAAATTTTGAGTGTGCATGCTTCTGGGGGATTGGAAATGATGAAAGCAGCAGTTGCAGGAGTTTTAAAAGCAGATGTCAGGAAGAAGCCGAAAGTCATAGGCGTGACAATCCTGACCAGTATAGATAAGGATATCATGAACAACCAGTTGAACATTCCTGGAGCTGTTGATGAGCAGGTTCTGCGCTTGGCAAAGCTTGCAGAAGAAGCAGGTCTTTCTGGCATAGTATGCAGCGGAGCTGATCTTTTGCATATTAAATCTGAGCTTCCTGGTGATTTTATGTTTATCACACCCGG
>CBDVDO010000262.1:0-3030 GCA_965372765.1 uncultured Anaerolineales bacterium | reverse complement strand
GAATTCCGGGGCCACTTCACCAGCTTCCCCACGCGTAGCACATATTAGATGCACTTCTGTTCCATCTTCAGCATACTTCGCCAGGGTTCCTCCCATTCCGAAAGATTCGTCATCAGGATGAGCTAGAACAGATAATAATGTCCTCTTTTCTCTAATCGTCTCCATATAAAATCACAGTCCTCGTAGTTACCCGGAGCACTTGGAGGATTATATCATTCTCAAAAGTCGAGTATATTCTGCATTATAATTTTTTACAAAGTTCTAATTATTAACCTGAATCCCAAAAGCCTAGAAGGCAAATTATCGTCAATCATAAATATCCGGCAGTAAACCCCAGGATCGGGAGGTAAAAATTGGAAATCAAACATGATACTCTGAAATGGTTGTTAACGGGCGATCCTTGTGTTCGCTGGCAGGTAATGCGCGACCTTTTGGATGAAGAACCAGCGGTCTATCAGAAAGAGAGGAACAAGATCCCCGAAGAAGGATGGGGAAAAAGATTGTTATCTCACCAAGATCCTACGGGAACATGGGGAGGTGGGTTGTATTCACCCAAGTGGATCTCTACCACCTATACACTCCTTGCCTTGAGACGACTTGGTTTGCCGCCTGAAAATCAAGAAGCTCATCAGGGCTGTGAACAGCTGATTGAAGGTGGATTTTATGAGCCAGATGGCGGGATAAATTTCTCTGTCAGAATTAAATACAGTGAAACCTGTATCACTGGCATGATTCTTTCTATCCTGTCATACTTTTCCTATCCAGATGAACGGGTTCACAGTCTGGCTGAACACTTATTGGTCCAACAAATGGCAGATGGTGGGTGGAACTGCAGATCCTATCAAGGAGCCACTCATAGTTCATTTCACACAACCATCTCTGCCCTGGAAGGCCTATTGGCATATCAAGATACTTATCCTGATCACGCCAGGAGCATCACGGAAGTCAGAGCTAAAGCCCACGAATTTCTCCTTCATCACAAGCTTTACCAATCTCACCGAACCGGTAAAATTGTTAAAGAACAGATGACCCGGTTTCCCTTTCCTCCCCGCTGGTATTATGACTTCTTGCGGGCGCTGGATTATTTTCAAGTCGCGGAGGCAGATCGAGATGAGCGATTTGAAGAAGCTATTCATCTTCTGCTGAGAAAACAGAAGAAAAACCAGCGCTGGCCAGCTTACCGGGGACCTGTCGGGAGAGTATTCTTTGATCTCGAACAGGCTGGAAAACCCAGCAAAATGAACACCTTGCGTGCATTCCGGGTATTAAAGTGGTGGAAGGATTCTCATATACCAAGAACAGCTGGTTTCGATACGTTAAAGAAATTCTAAACCCATCCTGTTAAAAAATTGAGACGTGTTAATTCACGGTTGACATTACCCTTATTCCTGCTACAATCCCATACACCAATTTATTATTTTCAAACGCTAGGATTACAATGGAAAATCAACAAAACATCTCTCTGACTCCAGAAGCCGCTATCGCAATCAAGACTTTGATTAAAGAACAGGATTTATCCGAACATTCCCTGAGAATCTTCATCGCAGGCGTTGGTTGAGGGGGTCCCCAATACGGCATGTCCCTGGATGACAAGGTTAGCGACAGCGACCAAGTTTATTCAAGTCATGACGTAAAGGTCATCGTGGATGACCAAACCCTGGCATACCTTCAGAAAGCTACTGTAGAATTCGTGGAAGAAAATGGCAGGAGCGGTTTCAAATTAAATGTAGAAACCCCTCAAACAGCCCCTGCTGGTTGTGCAGGCTGTGACCCCTCAACAGGGTGTGGGTAGTTTTTCCAAACAAAAACCAGGATTTTCAAAAAATCCTGGTTTTTTTATTTAATTCGTTATTGATTTAGGACCGGCGTAAAAACGATACCACTAGACCAAACACACCAATCGATACCAACCCCAAAATAATAAATCCGCTGGGAAGTCCTCCGGCTCCGCTCGTTATCAGAGAGGAAGCATAGGTTGGAATAATCAAAGGAGGTGGAGGTGTAAATGTAGGCTTCCTGGTTGGCGGAATTTCTGAGATAAACTGAGATGCCAGGGTAGGATCAATAGTCGGCGTTGTTTCAGGAGTGGGTGTGGGGGGCTTGGGAATGATAGGAAGCTCTCCAGTTACACGCACATAGGCAGCATAAACCCAGGCGACACCTTCCTTCACACCTGGATACACAATCTTAATCCAGATACCACCCTCTGTTTTTGCCAGAGCGGGTACTTCCTGACGATTGATTAAAATACCGACTTTGGGGTACGAAACACCCGGACCAGATCGAACATTAATTTGATCCTCTGGATCAGAGTAAACAATCGCGATTGGACCCCTGGGTGTCCCGGTAACAGTAGCGATCGCTACAGTCGGCTGCTGATAAGAATCAGATGCCTGGACAAGACTGGTTTCTGCCAGGAACAGGGCCAACCCTGATCCCAAAATTATTATTGAAAGAATTATCTGCAGTTTTCTCATCATGCTTTTTCCCTTCCTGCTGAAGAACTTTTACCTAGTTTCTCCAGTGCAGCAACCGCATAAGGATAGAGTTGGTTTTCATCCTTGGATTTTTTTCTTAAAGGAAACTTACGCAAGACCTGGTTCCTCTTCTCAATCCGCATTACAAGGACTTGCAATGTTGTAATTGTCTCTAGAAATCCAGCCTCTCCACAAAAATATGTTGCTTTCTGCCTGATCCCAAGGGGTATTTTTCGGTCGTTCACTATACCACTCAGCACATTTCCTGCATAGGAGCATAATTTAAAGATTTCGATCAGGCTTTCCTCGGCAGAGAGATATTGTCCGGATACTTCCAACAAATCTATTATTTGCTCCTTGTTCGAATGGGCAAGGAAGCCTTGCAGCTGCTTGAGCACATTATCTGATAATTGCTCTCTCTGTTGCTCACCTGCTAATACATCTCCCAGGGCTTTTACCATATGGCAGCGCACTTCCAGATCCGGATCTGTAATTCTCGTTGCCAGCAGATAGGAAATCAGGGGAGATTTCGCAGGCACACCTTTTTCTACCA
>CBDVDO010000261.1:0-3040 GCA_965372765.1 uncultured Anaerolineales bacterium | reverse complement strand
CGCAGGACGGGTTTATCAGGATTCATACCCCGTGCACGGTGAGCGTGAACAAATTTATCGTCTATCATTTCCCGCAGCACTTTATCTGAAAGCATCTCAATCTTGTTAATTTCGTGTGATATCCGGAAGCCTTCAAAGAAATGAATAAAAGGAACTCGAGATTCCAGGGCTGCCGCTGTAGCAATCAGGGCAAAGTCATGGGCTTCTTGAACCGAGCCGGACGAAAGCTGTCCAAACCCGGTTGATCGAGCAGCCATAACGTCTGAATGATCACCAAATATGGATAATGCCTGGGCCGCAATGGAGCGCGCTGAGACATGGAACACGGTGGGGGTTAACTCAGCGGCAATTTTAAACATATTTGGCAGCATTAACAACAACCCTTGAGAGGCTGTAAACGTGGTTGACAAAGCGCCTGTCTGCAGGGCGCCATGGATTGCACCGGCAGCGCCACCTTCAGACTGCATTTCAATCACATCCGGAATGGTGCCCCAGATGTTGGTTTTTCCCTGTGCCGACCAGGCATCTGCATGTTCACCCATTGCAGAGGAGGGAGTGATGGGGTAGATTGCAATCACTTCATTGATCTTATGGGCAGTTGCGGCAACTGCTTCGTTGCCGTCAATCATTTTAATATTTTTAGCCATTTACTTTACTCCATTTGATAAGTGTATATATAGTGTTAAACAGGTGGAACGTGTGCTTAACCTAAAAAGTTATTATAATCGATTTTCAAATAGCTTGTGAAATTTTTATTTATTGTTTCCTAATCCCCCGGGCAATGACATCTTCTCCGAATCTTTCCCTTAAATCCTTCAGCGCCTGCTCAAGCTGGAGGTCTTTTTTCACTTCCGGATCCCAGAGTCCCAGCTGTTGGGTTTCGGTGTCCAGATTGCTGACACCAACACCGACCAGCCGGACCAGCCGCCCTTCCTCCCAGACCTGATTCAGCAGGGATGAGGCAGTTCGTTGAATGGCGCTGGCATCGTTGGTGGATTTTGGCAATGTTTCTTGCCGGGTTAAGGTTGTAAAATCTGACCAGCGAAGTTTGATCTGGATTGTTTTGCCTTTGAGGTTTTTTGAACCTAATCGCTGGGAAACTTTCTTGGCGAGTTTATTAATCGATTTCAACACATCGCTTTTTCGTCCGATATCCTCGCGGAAGGTCAGTTCATTGCTGATGGATTTTGCCCCCCGTTTTGTGACGATATCCCGCTGATCAATTCCCTGTGCTCTCCGGGAGAGATCGTACCCGTGTTTTCCAAAAGTCCTGGAAAGTTCAATGACAGAGTAAGACGCTAAATCACCAATTGTGTGGATGTCGATTCCTTCCAAACGTTCTTTGGTTTTTGGTCCCACGCCCCATAACATCTCCACTGGCAGGGGAGCGAGGAAATTTGCCTCTTCTCCGGGGGGAACGACTGTAATGGCGTTAGGAGGACGATCGCCTGCTGCCCCGTGTTTGCCGACATCGGTGGCGATTTTCGCTACCAACTTGTTCCCGGCAATGCCCACTGAATTTGGCAGGTCAAGCTCTTCCAGGATGGTCCGCTGAAGCTGGATGCCGACTGCCCTGGGAGAGGATCCTAGTTCAGTGATATCCAGAAAGGCTTCGTCAATGGATAGCTGTTCAATTTGTGATGATAGCGCGGTAAGACGGGCCATAACCTTTCTGGAATAATGCCCGTACGAACGATGATCACTGGAGACAATAATCAGGCCGGGACAGAGCTGGACTGCCTTAGCCATAGGCATGGCGGAGTGAATGCCCATCTTCCGGGCCGGGTAGGAAGCGGACGTGACTACTCCCCGTCCGGTTGGGGATCCTCCAACTGCAAAGGCTTTCCCGCGTAAACCTGGATCCTTAATTTCTTCTACTGCACAGAAGAAAGCATCCAGATCAAGGTGGAGAATTACACGGGAGGAGTCCATTTTTGATAATTATTTCTCAGATGTATAAGGTTGGCGCAGCTGAACCGGTTTTGTCTTGGCGCGGACCTGCAGGTTGATGACCTCCACAAATACGGAGAAACCCATCGCGAAATAGATATATCCTTTGGGGATGTGGAATCCCAATCCGTCTGCAACCAGGGTGAACCCAATCAAGAGCAGGAAACTCAGGGCGAGGATTTTCAAGGTCGGCCGGTCATTTACAAAAGAGCTGATCGGGCCAGCAGCAAACAGCATGATAGCCACTGAAATTACCACGGCTGTAATCATGATCGCAATTTCATCCACCATGCCGATAGCCGTGATGACCGAATCCAGGGAAAAGACAATATCCAGCAGCATGATTTGAATGATGACCCCGGTTAAGGAGGGAACAACTTTCTGGGAGGCGTGACCTTCTTCTCCTTCCAGGCGTTCGTGGATTTCAAAGGTGCTTTTTCCCAGCAAAAACAATCCCCCGGAAATCAGGATCAGGTCTCTTCCGGACAGGGCATAACTGAACATTGAAAAGAGCGGAGTGGTTAACTGGGTAAGCCAGGTTAGGGAGAACAAAAGCAAGAGGCGGGTGACCATCGCCATCACCAATCCAACCTGGCGCCCAAGTTTCTGCTGTTTTTCCGGGAGTCTGCCCGCGAGAATGGAAATAAAAATTATATTATCGATACCCAGGACAATTTCCAGGGCTGTAAGCGTGAGCAGTGCAATCCAGGTTTCGGGAGATGACAGCCATTCCATTGTTTAATCCTTTTCTAGCTTAGTTTCGTTAAAGTTGCTGCTGTTATGATACACCACAAACACAGTAGCCAACATTGATTGCAACCGCAATCAATGTTGGCCTCAATTACAAGTAGAGCCGTCAGGCTTACCGCTTTTCCCGAATTCAATCAGCGCGGTCTTTGTTGCCTTGCTAGCGGGTTTATGGTCAGCCTCGCTCACCCCATCAAAAGTCGGGATTTTATTAAATTGGTCTGGAAGTTTTTCCAGGGACGATTCAATATTCAGAATATAATACCATCGAGAGAGGTAAATTCCCTTCTTATTTAACCTGAATTTCTACTACTCCCTTAATCTGAACGCTGCTTGGGAACCC
>CBDVDO010000260.1:0-3048 GCA_965372765.1 uncultured Anaerolineales bacterium | reverse complement strand
CAGCGGTACCGGAGAAGTAATCGGTCATGCCGGTCCAGAAGGAACCAGCGCCGACTTCACCGGGCATCAGGTCAGAGCCGTCGAAGCGAACGCCGGTGGCGCTAGCAACAAGGGCGGCAATGCCTTTCTCGATGTCGTCCCCGTACCAATCCAGGGAAGCATCCATGTGAGGTGATAATGCGCCACCTGCGGCAAGCCATTCTTTTACAGCTTCACCCATGGTGAAGTATTCCATAACAGCGCGGACTTCGTCGCGGTCATTGAACATGGCCATGATGTCACCAGCAACGAGGTAGGGTTCACCGTATGCTTCGTCAATTCCGGGCAGGTAGAAGAAACCGTAGTCGGTTCCTGCTTCCACACCTTCGGGGAAGAAGCTGACGATAAAGTTACCCTGCTTGTGCAGCCAGCATTTGGGAGGATCTTCGAACATGGGGGAGGGGGCATCACCAAAGAAGGTGGTCACGATGGCTTCGGAACCGCCATAGACATAATCATCCTTCCAGAGTTCAGCGAGAACTTCTAAAGCGTGTTTGACTTCAGGGGAACTGAAGGGCAGTTCACCGGTGGTCCACTTGTCGTAGTTCTCGAGACTGGTGGTGCGGAGCATAACTTCTTCCATCCAGTCGGTGGCGGGCCAGCCAGTGGCTGCGCCGGATTCGATACCGACACACCAGGGCTTGTCACCGTCAGCGACGATCTGGTCGGAAAGGGCCAGCAGGTCATCCCAGGTTTCGGGGATGGCATAGCCAGCGGCTTCGAACTCAGCCTGAGGATACCAGACCTGGCTCTTGGCGTTGAAGCGGTGCCAGACACCAGCAATGATATCGCCATCAGGGCCAGCCATGGTACCCATGTCCCACCAGCTCTGATTATAGTTATCAAAAGAGGATTGGGGCAGGAAGGTGCTGACATCAACAACCTCGCCGCGAGCGACGAAGGTGCCGAGCAGGCCGGGCTGTGGGAAGTCAACAATGTCAGGGGCATCGCCAGCGTCAACGCGCAGGGTGATGGAGGCTTCAAATTCCTTGGAGCCTTCATACTGAACGTCAATGCCAGTGGCCTCTTCAAAGGCAGCCACTGAATTGTCAAATTTGACCGCATCTTCATCAGTGAAAGGACCGGTCATGGTTACCACTGTGCCTTCATATTCACCGTTCAGGGCACGCTCATAGTAGGTGCCATCTGCAAGTGGTTGTGGTCCTTCATCTACAGGTTCTTCGGTTGCTTGATCGCCACAGGCGCTAAGCAGGAGAGAACCCACAATCAAGAGGGCGATAAGCACCCAAAAGAAACGTTTCGTTTTCATTCTTCTCACTCCTTAAATATAGATTATAAAAAATTGGGGATACAGCGGTAAATTTGAGAGTTCACCTCCTTTAATTCTCTTGGATAGATGGTTTTATTGGATGTTGTGGTGACTTTGTTCATACCAAGGGGATTCTAACCAAGCAATGGTGCTTTAATAAACAATTCATTATTGAGATATAGAGTAAAATATTCTATTGGCCCGTTGTCTTTCTTTCAATCGTGTAAAACTTACTTCCTATCATAATCATTATTTTTGATTCTATCAAGGATGAGTTCTATCCTTATTTTTCCTTTTGGCAGGATACATATGGTTCTTCAACTGATACTCAAAACAACTTGCCTGGTTGGTTTCAAGAGGTTAAAATGCAAAATATGACTAATAAAACCCGAATCAGCTATCAGGAAGCGCTGGATTATATCTACAGTTTTGTGGATTACAGCAGAACTCATCAAGCTAACCTTAGTCCAGAAAACTTTGATCTATCCCGCATGGTGGATTTTCTGGATTTGCTCGGTACTCCCCATAAGAAATTTCCATCTTTGCATATTGCGGGAAGCAAGGGCAAAGGTTCTGTGAGTGCATTTTGTGCTTCAGTTTTACAAGCTGGCGGGTTCAAGGTAGGTTTGTATACCTCACCGCATTTAAAGGATTTTGAAGAGCGAATGCAAATCAACCAGGTACCGATACCTAGAAATACACTGGCCGAATACGTTGAGGAGATCAAACCCGCCGTAGAATCTGTCCCCAAATTGACCACATTTGAGATCATGACCGGTCTTGCCTTTTTATTTTTCGCCAGGCAGAAAGTGGATATAGCCGTCATCGAAGTCGGTTTAGGCGGCCGATTAGACGCCACTAATATCATCACCCCCCTGGTTTCTGTGATTACTTCCTTGTACCTGGATCATGTGACTATACTTGGTGAGACGCTGGAGGAAATCGCGGCTGAAAAGGGAGGAATAATTAAACCAGGGATTCCGGTGGTCAGTGCACCACAGGAAGAAAAGGCGCTGAATGTGATTAAAAAGATTGCTGCTCAGCAGGAGTCTCCGTTAATAAGAGTTGAAGAGGAATACCCCTATTCTATAGTTTCAAGCACCTTGGATGGACAGGAATTTGTTTTTGCTAATCCCTCAGAAGGCCAGGAGGGAGATTCGTCTTATTTCATCCCTTTGTTGGGAACCTATCAGGTATTAAATGCAGTCACAGCTTACGCAGCCTTGGATAACATCAGATCCCGGGGTTTTCCTTTGGATGAAGAGGATATCAAGCTGGGATTGGAAACTACTGTCTGGCCGGCTAGATTCGAAATTGCCCGCCGTGAACCTCCCGTTATATTTGACGCGGCGCATAACCCGGCATCGATGAGAAAGTTGAGGGAAACTCTAGACAGCTTTTTTCCTGATTTGCCCCTGATTCTGGTTTTTGGTATTTCTGAAGATAAACAGCTGGATGGGATGTTTCAAGAAATCCTGCCCAGAACTTCTCATTTGATTGCCACTCAGGCGGATCACCCTCGGGCGATGGACGCGGGGGACCTGGAAAACAGGGCGGGGGAATATACATGTTCTACTGAAGCGATCCCGAATGTCCAGAA
The DNA here is from genome assembly GCA_965372765.1 of uncultured Anaerolineales bacterium. GTDB lineage: Bacteria > Chloroflexota > Anaerolineae > Anaerolineales > UBA11858 > B10-G9. Next base: position 139 of record CBDVDO010000260.1, on the reverse strand, counting down.
TGCTTTATCCCGGGCAGTTCAATTAGCTGGTGATGAAAAAGTAGTTCTGGTTACCGGCAGCATATTTGTTGCTGCGAGTGCCAGAATTGCCTGGTTAAATGAAAAATAAAAATCTCAAAAGGTTAACTTTTAATTCCAG
>CBDVDO010000259.1:0-3072 GCA_965372765.1 uncultured Anaerolineales bacterium | reverse complement strand
GATATCGGTAAAAACCTGGTCGGCATGATGTGTGAAGGGTCTGGATTTGAAGTGATCGACCTCGGCAAAGACGTGGATCCCGCCACTTTCGTTGAAGCTGCAGAAGAACACCAGCCAGATATTATCGGTATGTCCGCTTTGCTAACTACCACGATGCTTTCCATGGAACGTACAATTAAAGCCCTGGCCGAAGCCGGTATCCGCGAATCAGTCAAAGTCATGATTGGCGGCGCTCCTGTCACCCAGGATTTTGCTGATCAGATAGGCGCCGATGGATATGCATCCAACGCGGCATCCGCCTCAGATCTTGCCAGGGAATTAACCACCTGAGCCTGATCTGGTTAAAAATTAAGCATTCATCGGTGTTTGCCCTGATTTTATTCGTTTGGCGGGAAATTATTGGAGTGTTTCATGCCAGAAGTTACCATCATCTATGGAGAAGAAACTAAAACCGTTCATGCTGAAGAAGGCTCTCTGCTGGGAGATGTCATTGCCCAATCAAATCTTCCTCTTGAACAGCCTTGCGCAGGAAAGGGAACTTGCGGAAAATGCAAAGTCCTGGTGGAAATCGGAACCGCGGCCCCTGATGAAATTGAACTAAAGAACCTCTCTCAGGGGGAAATTGCCCTTAATAACCGGCTTGCCTGCCGGGCCAGGATTCAGGGTGAGACCCGTATTGTGCTCTCCCCAATCGTAGTTTATTCAAACAAGATTTTTAAAGGCAGTTCACGATATAAAAAAGATCAAGAGATCCCGTTGGGGCTGGCAATCGACCTCGGATCTACCACAGTCGCCGCGTTCTTAACCACGCTGGACAATGGAGAAGTTGTCGCTGGAAGCGGAGTATTAAATCAACAAACCGTCTATGGATCTGATGTAATCTCGCGTTTGGCAGCTGCAATAAATAACCCTCAAAATGCCAATCGCCTGCACCGCCTGGCATTGGCTTCCATCAACCAGGCAGTAGATTCACTCAATCTGCCATCAAAAATATGGGATCGAATTCAACGAGTCACTATTGTCGGCAATGTGGCAATGCACCACTTATTAACAGAACTTCCGCTAAATAACCTGGCTTTTATCCCCTTTCAACCCCACGACTCTAAATCCATCCCGGATGGGTCCCGCTACATGGAAGGGATCTTTCCTGAAAACGTCCAGGTTTCCCTGCCGGCTTTGATTGGCGGATTTGTCGGTTCTGATGCGCTGGCCTGCCTGGCATATTTTGGATTTGATAATCCTGACGGTCCCATGGCTGTGATCGACCTGGGAACAAATGGCGAAGTGATGATTACAGATGGGACCCAAATCCTGACCGCCTCCACCGCCGCTGGGCCCGCCTTTGAAGGAGTGAATATTTCTTGTGGATCGAGGGCGGTAGACGGCGCGATCACCAAGGTGACCAGAGAGAATGGCGAAATAAACCTGGTTACCATCGCTGATGCGCCTCCGGTCGGACTGACCGGGTCCGGACTTCTCTCCGCTATAGCAGTTTTTCGTCGGGCAGGGATTATTGACCAGAGCGGCCGGATAAATCCTGAGGGTTATCGTAATCTATCTAATTCGGATTCAGCAGATATTCTTCTCAGTGAAACAAGCAGCGGGATCAAGCAAATTCAGCTTAAACCAGGGACAGATTTGTACCTGACTCAAACGGATATCCGGGAGCTGCAGAAAGCCAAGGGCGCAATTCGAGCTGCCGTTGACCTGCTGATGGATCAGCTGGACCTCTCCCCCGCAGATTTGACTCGGGTCGTGCTCACTGGATCCTTTGGCGGCGAGGTGGATATCGACTCCATCCTGGAACTGGGGATGATACCTCCTGTCAAGAAGGAAATTGTGGAAACTACAGCCAACGGGGCTGGATTCGGCGCCGCTATGTTTCTGACTGATGAAGGCTTTGCCCTGGGGGAAAAATTAGCAGAAAGAGCCAAACAAGTAGACCTGGATCAGGATGCCATGTTCTTTGATTTCTACATCGAAGGCATGAAACTCGCTCCCTGAAAGGATTAAATTTCATCTTGAAGAGCCCTCTGACTCAACAACCTTCATCCAGGTTATCCGGAACACTCCTGATCATCGGGGCCACTGCTTGTTGGGGGACATCCGGCATTTTTATTCAGCATATCGTCCAGAAAAGTGGACTTTCTGCAGTTGGACTGGCATTCTGGAGGGAGCTAATCTCCTCAGTAGTGCTGTTAATGGGTATCCTGATCATCCGTCCGGAGTTGCTGATCGTGAAGAAAAAAGATCTTCTCTGGTTTACTTTAATGGGAGTGATCAGCATCGGGTCCTTTCATGTTTTCTGGAATAACGCAGTCTTGATGCTGGGCGCTTCACTGGCAACAGTCATTCAATGTAATGCCCCGGTTTTTGTGACCATCATGGCCCGGTTCCTGTTCAAAGAGCAGCTGACAGTCCAAAAAATCTTTGCGATTGGATTAGCTGCAGCCGGCACAATCCTTGTTGCCGGGTTGATCACTGAAGGCGATTGGTCAATAAATTCAGGGGGTTTATGGATTGCCCTGGGATCTGCGATTACTTATGGATCCTTATCTCTGTTCGGGAAAAAACTCAGCACAGAATATAATGCCTGGACCATCATGTTCTACATTTTTGCCATTGCCACCCTGACCTTGTTTATCTTTCAATCCGGCAAACCCGATCCCTGGCCAACCGGGAGCGGAATCCTGGGGTGGATGTCCGGATTTGTCCTGATGTCGACCATTTTGGGTTTTGGACTTTTCACCAAAGGATTGTTAATCCTCCCCGCAAGCATTGCATCGATTACTGCAACTACTGAAATCCTGTTCGCTACCATTCTGGCCTACCTTTTTCTGGGCGAAAAGCTTGGTGTTTGGCAAATCCTCGGCGCGCTGCTGATTATCAGCGGTGTTGTGCTGGTATCCCTTGCCAGGAAAAATCCTCCTGATAACATGTTATCTAATTAGGCAAATACCCTGAAATGGGAAACATTTTTATGGTTTCAGCAATCAACATCTATAGCACTTACCCTTTGAAAGGATTGTTTTTATGTCAATTGTTATCTCAGATATTGAAGGAACATTAACA
>CBDVDO010000258.1:0-3083 GCA_965372765.1 uncultured Anaerolineales bacterium | reverse complement strand
AAGTTGATCGAAGCCAGCACCTGGGGAAACAACGTACCCAGTACGGCTCCACCAATTACGGTAGCCGCTCCTACGCCTACCAAATACGCCACTACAGGGCTGCCCCACACCGATAAACGCGGGAAAGCTTTCATAAAAAGTAAGGTACTCAAAATGAGGGCCAATAATGCAAAAATTCTTTCCGCCTGAGAGCCGCTGATTATTGGGACCACAATTTCAGGCAGCAGAACGTTATACCAGGTCAAAACTGTTGCATACCCTGCCGCTACACCCACGAACACATGTATCGCAAACCGGAACAGCAGATTATCGCCAAAGATAAAACTGAAGACTATCAGTGTTAAACCGAAACTCAATATGGCACCGAGAAGGTCAAGATTATTGAGATCAAATACACTCATTACAATCCTTCTCCACCAGCTTACTCAGGTTTGCGAGTGATCAATGACTTGCCTGTGTATATCACTGCACCGATTAGCATTAACAGCCCACCCATTATCAGGGCCAGATTCAATGAACTCCAATACATACTGGAAAAACCAGCTCGAGCGTTTGAACTTAAATAAAAAGCACCCACCCCAAATCCGGATACAAGCCCCTGGATTTGACTGGGTTCAGAACCATAATACGGTCGCACGAGCGGCTCGGCCTGCCTGCTTACAACCAGAATAATGGGGGTATTTCCCAACTTCGGCTGAACTTGTTCAACCCAAGAACGGGCTCTATCGGGGTTCTCTGTCGCAACGACAACGAGGTCAAAATCGGATAGAGAAGAAATTTCTTTAAGGGGGGGGCTGTACCAGGCGGCGTTACCGTCCAAATCATACGGCATGACCTGGCGTGGCGCTTCCGCAAAGTTGAGCAGCCCTACAGGACCACCGGGTATGTACCCTAAATTTGTGTAGTTTTTGGAAGATTCATATTGGTAGCTGCCCCCTTGATTTAAGAACGCCAATAATCGCTCCGCCTGGACTGGACCAGTGGGCACAGTGGAAACCAGGACAAGATAGAAATCCTTCATCATCATGCGATCAACAACCGACCCTAATGCAGCATCCATCTCGGCGGATAAGCCTGGTTCATAATCAACACTTAGCAATACTGTTGCCCCATCAGGTATACTCTCGATTAACTGGTTGGCGGAAACTGAATCACGTGAGACCGGGGGGGTTATGCTAGCTGGCACTCTCGTTGATAAAGGCAAAAGAATGGATACCAGCAAAAAAATCGCGATCCCAATTCTCAGGATGTTGTTAGAAGCTGACTTGGAACTTTTTACTTCGGTCTGCGGCTCAATTTCTCCTTTTATCATTTGATCAAGCAGCAAGGATTGTTTTTCCTGTGCCTCCGTCACCTGCAGCTTGATCGATCGTCTCACTGGCTCGTGGATAAAAAATGGGTCTAATTCTGCTGGCAGAACACCTTCAACACCAACCAGGGGTCCGGCTTGCTCCTCTTTGGTATCCTCTTCATGCTCTTCCTTGCCGCGTTTTGGTTGATCCTTATCTTCCACCTTCCGATCGATCTGGTCGTCTGCCGGTTCCTCTCCATCTTCTTGAGAATCTTGTACGAGGGACTTTTCTGTCGCATCGTCAGAGGTTTTATCATCTGGAATCGCATCAGCCAACCTGTCGGGGTTTTTTTCCTCTTGCCCCGGTTCATTATCTGAGCTGCTGTCTTGGAATGATTGTCCCGCATTGCTTTTCTGCACTTCCTCGCTCTTATCGAACTCCACACCATCATCAGGCGAAGTTTCGGCATTGGGTTTAATATCATCAGACATAATTACCTTCCATACGGTCGGTCAGATCCCATTAGGATTCGCATCCCGGTAGCAATTGTCCCCAAGGCCACTCCCAGGAGTATTCCACGGGCTCCTCCTACAGCCGGTACTTGCGTAATCCATGTACGAAGTTCACTCAACCCAGGAATCCTAAATCCCTGAAAAGACACTGTTCCAAGAATCACAATTAAAACTGTTGCCATAAATAGAAGTGAAAATAAATTAAGCCCCCGCTTCAGTAAACGTATGCCAGTGTAAGTTAAAACGACCGTCAGGACCGCAATAAGACTGCTGGCAACAGGGATTTGGATATTGCTGAAAATCCAGAGGGAGGGTGTTGAGGTTGGGCCGAAATAACCCACAACAATAATTGTAACTAAAAGTGAAATTATTAAGATAAGGCTGTAAACACCGCCTGGCTGCTTGGTTTGAAATTTTTTCCAATGCACTTGCACCAGGTTCAGAACACCCACAATCAGCGCAACCGCGATAAAGATAACAGCGTAATTAAGTAATATAATTCGTAAATTTTTCAAGACCGGCAGCTCAATGAAATATCCAACCAGGACGATAATCCCAGTAATCACAGCAATGGCAACGACGATTGAAGTCCTTAACTGCCTCACAAAACACCCGCCAATTTTAAAGCCCCTGCGACCAATATGAATGACACGATTGCCCAGCGCAAGAAATCCTGGGCATGCAGGCTGGCAACATGCATCGTGCTCGCTTGAATATATGCGCCACAAGCGTACAATTCTTCCCCTACCAACAAATCTTCAGTAGATGCATACCCAACCGCCTGAGCTGTGATGTTATCGCTTCCAGCGACCGTAAGACACCCCTGACGATCACCAGCATCAACCAGGAGAGCAATTTCACTGTTAAAATGCCCCATCAGAATATTTGTCGAAATTTGTTGGTCTAAGATCACTGGCAAGGTTCCGGCAATATAAGACCCAGGCGTCAATCCGCTCACCTGTCCAGAAGTTGGTTCATATTCTTCCCTTACGCCAACTTCATCGTATACACTTCTGATGCTATCGCGAGAAAGGACCCCTACAGTTCCATCTCCACTGGTCGCGACTGGTGGTCGATCACTGAGACCCGCCATACGATAAAGGCGTTTTAACAAGCTCAAACCTGCTAAAGCTGAACCACCTTGGATGTAATTGATACCACCGCTGCCTAGCGACAGATGCAATCTCTGACCGGATTCTACCGCCAGATTGATCGACCGTTTCAATCTAGAATAAGAAGGAATTTCCCGTAATAACGGCTCGTCGCGACGACGAACGAT